>JAEOUI010000399.1 GCA_016839425.1 Promethearchaeota archaeon | reverse complement strand
AGAGTGTTTTACATTAGATACATATTTACGATTGCTTTTACGACGAATCTAATTCTATTCCTCCTCGTTTTATTGATAACACCCGAAGCAAATCAAGTCATGTCGTTTACTTTTTGGCCACTTTTTGTAGTATTTTTTCTTTTCTATATCAAAGAACTTAAGGCTTTTTTCAAGCAAAATCCCGTTTTAGGGTCCTTTCAATCGAGATATATAGTGCTTTTAGTCGCAGTAGTGTTATTAATGTTGGGATTCGGTTTAACTACAGATTTAATAATAAATACTTTCGGTTTGATTTATCGATTCGTTGGGGATATCTTGCATTTCGTATCATTGTTATTACTATTTTTATTTTTTGAGACAACTCCATCGTTTTCGGAGTTTGAATGGAAGGATAAGGTTGAAAGTATTTATATAATGCATCGGTCAGGATTACTCTTGTATCAATCAGGATTTAACGCAAACGATCAACAAGAGCTCTACGAATCTACTCAATCAGGAGTGTTAACCTCGCTTAAAATGATGTTGGATAATATTAGCGATCAAGATGAGGCAACATTCATAGAAAAGAAGGGAAAAATCATCCTTATTCAGCCAGGTAGTCACATTTACGGCGTTTTTATCTGTAGAAAAAGATTAAATTCATTAATATCAATTTTACTAGATATAATTCAAAAAATTGAAATCCTATATTCTTCCATTCTTGAAAATTGGGACGGAAATCTTATTGTTTTCAAACCATTGAGCGATATCGTTAAAGAGTTTCTTTATTAAACTGATTAAAATTTTTAAAAAGAAGAGTAAAAATAATAAAAATCTATATTTCTTAAAAATACTTTAAAATTAATTATTCTTTTGCAAAAAAGGCTCCACACTTACCACATTTCATTCTTCTTGCATAAACTGGAGTACCTTGCATGCTATAATATAGTACTTGCGATTTATCGGGCTCTTCGTGAAGCATTCTAGGATTTTCGTTCTCACACTTGGGGCATTTTGCTCTCTTAAATTCTGATTCAGTCATAATCTTGTATAAAATAATTTTTATATTTAATGAAAAGATGGGGTAAAATAATATAAATTGTAAGTTTAGATCGTTGTTCCGTGACCTTAAAACGAATTATTTATAGTAGTTTGAGTTCATATATTGATATTTTTAAGCGCTTTTTCTAATAGGAATTCGAATCCAGGATAATTATTCTTGCGAATTGAATATTTTCTTGCTGAAAGATCCCATCGTTTATTCTGGCGCATAGATTCTATAAAAAACTCGTGGTCCACGATTTGACTACCTCCAATCACATCAACACCTCTCAAAAACAAGGGATCAGGAAGAAATCCTCCGGTTGGCCCAATAATTGAAACGAATTCGGCACCTGCACAATTTTCTAAAACAGAATCTATTGTATCGTTCATGATAGTAGTGCTAGTAATTAAGATTTTTGTACATTTTAGCAAGCTTCTTGGATCTAATGTGACTTCCCATCCATTAGAACCTTTCAGGTGTTCTTTTTTTTTTTCAACGACGACCAACCTCAAACCTATCTGAACGATTTTTCGGACTAAAGGTGGGAAAAAACCAACCATCCCTACGACATCGTTCGACCTTAAATCAGGCAATCCAATGGAATCTTCGGTAAATTCAAAATCAAAATGAGCTTTACGAAAGACCCATTGAGAAATTGCATTAATTGCTCCTAAACCAAGAGCTTTTTCCACTAAATCTTCAGAATCAAATTTCATTGCTATTTTATGGGGTGATCTCCCTATAAGTTCGCTTAAATTAAGCTTTGATAAGATCTTTTTCACGCGTTTTTCCAAATTAAGATACATCACACCGACAGATCCATCCTCAAGAATTATTGCTCCAAAATTAGAAGTCTTGCATTCTTTTAAAGAAGTATTCATTGCTGGGAAAAAAACATTAGAAATCAAGGGAATTTTTGCCTTTTCATTAACCGTATTTATAATCTTAATGAATTCCTTCGTGATTGTCATAATAAAAATGATAGTTTATTATTTTAAACTTATTTTAATAGAACGATTTAAGTGCTAGATTTAAGCGTTTTTTCAAGAATTTCATTCGCAATATCTTCAATGGTTCTTCCTGTTGTGTCTACAACAATTTCAGCTGCTGCCTGGTAAAAAGGACGCCTAAAATTTAATACTTTTTCGATTTCAGCTTTTGGATCTTTTTTATCGATAATTGGTCGGGATTCCTTACCGTCTTTCATTGCTCTTTGGTAAATCTCATCCGTGCTTGTTTCTAATAGCACGATATGACAATTGCGCTTGAGATAATCGATATTTATTTTGTTTAAAACGACACCTCCACCACAAGATACCACCACATGTGTCAGTTCAGAAGTTTTTTTACACGCTGAAATCTCATATTCCCTAAACCGTATTTCACCGTCTTCGGAAAATATTCTTGGAATGTTTTTTCCAGCCTCTTGAACTATTACTTTGTCAGTTTCTACAAATGAAAAATCTTTTCCCATCTTTTCAACGAGGATTTTTCCAATAGTGCTTTTCCCCGTTGCCATAAACCCAATGAGAGCGATGGAATCTTTTACCATACTTATTAATAAATCACGATCGCCTTATATAGTATACCTTCTTCATCTATTCATATAATTCAAGTATAACACATTTTCCACTTTTTCTCAGGAAATAAAAGCATAAAAATATGAAAAAAGCGGATTATAAGCTCTAAATCACGAAAATCAATAATTTTGAATTTGTCAAGAAGTATTAAGTTTTTATAGTATCCAACGAACAGTTATTATATCGGAAGATTTTTTTATTTACATGAAAACCAAAAATGAAATGGTAGCGATATAAATGGTATATAATGACGAAAATGTGTTTGACATGGAAGAATCTGAAAAACTCAGATTAGAAAAGGAGCGAAAGGAAAAAGAAAGATTGGAACGAGAGTGGTTAGAGAGCCAAAAAGCGAATAATAAGCTATATCCAAACAACATGCTTTTTGTTATACCGAGTTGGGGAGATTTACTCGGATATCCTACTTTAGGTACTTACGCTCACCACAATGTATTGAAAATTGATACTGATCTAGTTGTATTTCTGGGTGGATACGATTATTCAATCGAGACATCTAAAGGTACCTTACATTTTCTCTTCGGATTGGGTTTTCACTATTTAAAATTTGAAATTGAATCGGGAAAATATATAACAGACCATAGAACTTTAACTGGTTTAGTCTTAAGCGATTTTGTTTACGATCACATGGCATCTTCAAAAAATATCACTTTAGAAAACGATAGAGATGTAATAATTGCCGAAAAAGTCGTGAGAGTGCCCATCGATTTGTCTTTCAAGTCAGAAAATCAAATTACATTCATTAAAGGCGCCTTGATGAGAAATGTATTCATTCCAAATAAAGACGCAATTTTAAATTTTATCGAACACATTCGAGATCCTGGAACCTATCAAATTCCTCAGTATGGACACATGATATTGAGCACACATTCTGATTTCTACGATACTATTCTCGTATCAGAAAAGATGCGGACAAATCCATATAAGACCTATTTGGAGTCTGCTGCGGGACTAAGTGGCATCGTTCTTGGAGCCGATCAAGTCCTAAACGAGACTATCTCGTCAATAAACCTTCAAATCATTGAACATAATGTAGCTCAATTGAAAGATATATTTTCTCGATGCGAATTCGATCCAATGTATCTCTATTCGCTCCTCGAAAATGCTTCAAAAGAGTTAAGAACAGAGGGACCACAAATCCCCACCATCCCTGGAACAACGCCGAAACAATCAATTTTTGCTTCTGCCGCAGATAGAATGGATTCATATATAAGTTGGCCTCCACAATTCCTAAGAAAGCCAAGCGAAAAAAAAACCTACATATCACCACTTAATACCGTAAATAAAACATATGAAGAAAATCATAAAATACCTCAAAGCGTTCCCATCGGGAATTTAAAACCCGTTGAATACGAACAGGAGAAATTTGAACTTAATTCACTAAAATCAAAACTAGTAGAATCTAAACCCCTTCCCAGTCCTCCTGGACAGAACATCAAGGAGATCATTTCTTATCTAGTAAGTGTTATAAATCAAGATTACGACATGCGCTCTCTAGGAATGGCTTTCGAGATTTGTCGAGATGTGATGAATCAAATGAGTATTAGCTCTTCTAAAATGCTGCAAAAAGACATCTGGGAGATGAGCAAGTATGCTAACCTATACTCCAAAAAAGAATCCAATTTAAGCCTTCCTCCAAAGGAAAAGGCAGAATTACTTGAAAAATTTATAAATTGGACATCACGGATCGAAGAAGAAGAGAGGATTGAACGAGAGAGGTTAGAAAGAGCCCGAAGAGAAAAGGAAAGAAAGGAAAGAGAGGCAAGAGAGGCCGCTGAGAGAGAGAGAAGAGCGGCAGAGCAATATCAGAGAGAGCAAGCTGAAAGAGAACGCTTAGAAAAAGAAAGGATGTTACTCGAAGAGAAACGAGTCGAAATGGCACGGTTGGATAAAATAAAACAGCAACAAGAGCAAGTAAAAAGGGAAAAAGAAGCCCTAGAACGACAAAGAATAGAGAACGAGCGAAAAGAACGAGAAAGGCAAATTCAAGAAGCGAAGACAAGGGAAAGAGAGGAGAAATTAAGACAGGAAAGAGAGAAACAAGAAGCACTACAAAGAGAGAAGCGTGAACTCGAAAGACTGAAAAAAGAGCGTAAACTTAAGGAGAAAAAGGCAAAACAGCAATTGAAAAAAGAAAAACAACTCGAGAAAAAGCGACAGAAAATAGAAAAGCAGAAACAAAAAGAACAAGAAAGGATAAGAAAACTAGATTCTTAACATTCGATATTACCTTCTTATTTTTAAATTTTTAAATAAAAGAGAATGGATTTGAAATATCCTCAAATAGTAACTTAAAATGAATATAAGAAATAATTATCTTTATAGTGGTTATTGGTTTATTTTAGAAGTCATAGTTCAATCGTTATCGATATTTATCGCAGTCCTCTTATATACGATCGGAGGTAATTCCTTTGGAATTTTGACTCATTTTATTAGTGATTTAGGTAAGAGGAGTGCACCAAATTTTGCCTTTATTCCTTTTTATGTGGGTATTGCCATACGGTGTGTGATCAGATTTTTTATCGCTAAATCTATTGTTAAGTTCTTTTTTGATAAGGATGTTAAGAGAAAAACATTACTTAATTTTGTTTTCATCGCGAATGTATTGATTCTTATCGGAACCGCAATGATGATAATCTTCCCTGCGGATATTGCAAAAGAAGCCCATTTAATTGGAGCAATTTTGATTTTCTTATTTAGTTTAGTCTTTTGCGTTCTATACATCGATCTCGTATTTCATTCGGACAACATTAATAATTATAATGCAATTTTAGGAATTATTGTGGGAATTTTTCTTATTGTTTTGATAATTAATTACCTTATTATTCCCATTGATCGTTCTATAAAAATTTTATTTGAATGGATGTCAATGTTTCTTGGATGGATATTTTATTTATATGTAGGATGCATGATTCTGAGATTTCAAAAAGATTCTTTAAAGAGAAAATTTTAATGACAATTTTTATTTAAAATCCTAAATTTTTCAATTAAAAAGGATTTCAAATGTGATTTCTATGAATCATGCAATATCAGGAACGACTAAAACATTTTGCCTTATCGGCCATCCAGTCGAACATTCAATGTCTCCTACGATGTGGAACCCAGCACTTCAAGAATTAGGTCTCGATTACGTTTATATGGCCTTTGATGTTGAACCCAATAATCTTGAAAACGCCATAAAAGGGATGCGAGCATTGGGAATAAAGGGAATGAATGTAACGATTCCTCATAAAGAAGCGGTCATCAAATATCTTGATGAGGTAGAAGAAGTTGCCAAAAAAATGGGTGCCATTAATACCATAAAAAACGATAATGGCAAGTTAAAGGGAAGAAATACTGATGCTGGAGGAGCACTCAAGTCGTTAATTGATGCAGGATGTGAAATCTCTGGAAAGAATGTACTTTTCTTAGGTTCAGGAGGCGTGGCCAGATCTGTTGCGTATGTCCTTTCAGATAAAGTTGCCAAAATAATACTTACAGATATCGTAGAGAAAAACGCAATATCTGTAGCTAAAGAGATAAAGAAGAATATGGGAACAAACATCGAGGGGAAGCTAGCCAGTAATGAAATATTGAAAAAACACATTGACGAAATTGACATCTTAGTTAATGCAACTCCGATTGGCATGTATCCAAAAACGAACGAATCCCCCATCCCAATAGACCTGCTACACAGCGATTTATTTGTATTTGATGTTATTTATAATCCCGTTGAAACGAAGTTATTAAAGGAGGCCTCAGAAATTGGATGTAAGACATTAAGTGGGCTTGACATGCTCGTAAATCAAGGAGTACTCGCATTCGAATGGTGGACGGGAAAGATGCCAAACGCAACTTTAATGAAATCAAAAATTATCGAATTTTTGGGATTGTAGAAATAAATCGTATTAAAAAAATTTTAGTTTCATCATTCAAATATTTTCTTTTTCTTGACAATTCTTAAAGGATTTTACATTATATGGTGTTGATGGAAAAACCGATTGTTTCTGTAGCACGCGACGAAAACATTAAGAATGCGGTCAGAAACTGTTTAGATTTAATTAAACTTCCTGATCTCAATGATAAAACCGTTCTTTTAAAACCAAATGTTGGGAGAGAAGCAGGCCCCCTATTAGGAATTAATACAAATTCTGAAGTGGTAAGGGGGATTTTCGATTACCTAAAAGCAAGATTTAAAGCGCGCTTTCTAATTGGAGATTCACCTATTATCAACACGGATACAAGAAAAGCTTTTGAACAATCAGGATATTCGGAGTTACTTAAAGATCAGGGTCTTGAATTTGTAGATTTAGACGAACCTAATCCAATTGAAACAGAAATTCCAGAAGGGACTATTTTAAAGAACATTAAATTAACGGGGTATATTAATCAAATCGATTATTTAATCTCGATCCCAGTTCTCAAGATGCACATGCATTGTGGAGCGTCTTTAGGGTTTAAAAATTTGAAAGGTCTTATTTACAAGAGAGAGAAAACTCGTCTTCACCACTTACAGAAGCCTGAGGCAATTAAAGAATTAAAACCACTGATTAAGAAGGTCAAGGAATTAGATATTGCAATTGCCGATCTTGCTCGCGTGATAAGACCAGATTTAGTGGTTATAGATGGATCTCACGCAATGGAGGGAATGGGACCTTCCTCGGGAGAGTGTGTTAAACTCGATACAATTATCGCATCTACCCACCCAATTGCTGCTGATATTGTTGCGCTTGCATTAACCAGACCAGATTGGAGCGTAAACGATGTTCCACACTTAGGAATAATATGTCATAGAATAAATCCCTCAATTATATCATTAAAGGATATTAAAACGATTCCAAGTGATATTCAACAATTCATTCATCCAATTGAACCGCCACCAACTACTATCTCGATTAAATACAAAAACGTGCATTTAGTGGATGTTGACTCGTGTTCTGCTTGCCTTTCAACCATATTTAACTTGTTAAAAAACCATAAGGAACTCATTGACTCTTATTACACCCCAGAAAACCCTTTAAGATTAGCTATTGGAAAAGGACTTAAAGATTCAGACCTATATGAAGATACCTACTTAATTGGAAATTGTACTGCAATGCATAAAGGAAAGGGGTGTTGTTTTATCAAAGGATGTACACCAGTTGAATCTTCAATAATTAAAACGATACAAGAAAATATTAATTTAAAGAAAAAAACCTTGCGAATTCAATGAATTCGCTTCGGACCATTTATTAATTTTTTCCCTGCAAAAACGCGTCAAAATCTGCAATCAATTTATCTATCTCTAACTTTCTTGCGTCTAATTTTT
>JAEOUI010000398.1 GCA_016839425.1 Promethearchaeota archaeon | reverse complement strand
CGGTTAAAGCAGCATCAATGAGATTTTCTTTTAAAGCAGTAAGGAGCAATGATGATACGATTCCACCGTCTTGGACGTGATTCTTAAGCGATCCTTCTGTTGTTCGCGCTGTATAAACCTCACTAAATGAGTTTAAAGCTGGAAGATATTTGCTTCCTCTTTCTGTGTCCCCCTCGTGGCTTTTGAGACTTTTAGGTAAAAAGGTCCTTGGACAACAAGCATAACACAGACCACAATTTACACAGGTTTCCTCGTCCAATTCGAGTTTATCTCCCGAATATTTTATCGCACCCACAGGACAAGTGGAAACGCATAAACCACATGCGCAACATAGATTGGCGTCCCTAACTATTTTGATCGTTGGAAATGTACCCTCCACCTTAGAGGGCTTTCCTTGCTTTTTGAAAACCTTTGGATGTATGTTTGCTTTTTCGAGGACACCTAACTCGGATAGGTATTCTACATTTAGCGAAAGTTCTTTTGATGTTAAATCCAATTCGCTCTTTATTTTCTGTTCGTCGAGCGCTCCTGCTTCTAAAATTTTTTTAGCGATTTGTTCTCTCTTTATTTCAATCGCTTTTAGAGAAGTTAGAAAGGCCTGAAAGGTTTCTTCTGTATATTTTCCGCTTTTAATTATTTTATCCTTATTGTATTCTAAAATATTTACCAAGACTGAAGTCATTTATTTTCCCTCCTGAGCAAATTTTTTCAATGCCTTGCACTCGTGGTCGTATTTTTCAAGCGAAACTTTTTCTTCTTCAATCATATAACGAGCGCGTTTTAAAAGATTATCAAAATCAACAATATGGCCATCAACATCGGGACCGTCCACACAAGCAAAATAAATATCTCCATCGGTCGTAAGGAACCTGCAGCCCCCACACATTCCAGTTCCGTCAACCATGATCGTATTCAATGACACATATGTCTTAACGAGTGGAAGGTCTCCTTTCCCGTTTGTAGTTAAAGTTACAAATTTCATCATTATCAAGGGACCTATTGCAATCACATGATCGATTTCTTCTCGTTGAATAATTTCTTTTAAAGGTTCAGTTACTACTCCTTTTCTCCCTTCGCTTCCATCGTCAGTACATATTATGAATTCGTCGCTGACGGCGGCCATTTTTTCTCTCCAAAAAAGCAGTTCCTTGTTTCTAGCTCCAATTATCGTGATAATTTTGTTTCCTGCTTCTTTTAACTCTTTTGCTTGGGGATAACAAGGAGCAATTCCTACTCCTCCTCCAATAATGACGATTGGTTTGTCGTATTTTTTCACATGAATCTCGTTTCCTAAAGGTCCAACCACATCTAAGATCTCATCTTCTTGAGATAGAGAAGCTAATTGCTTAGTACTCTTCCCCACTACTTGAAAAACAATGGTCACCGTCCCCGCTTCTCGATTATAATCGGCAACGGTTAAAGGAAATCTTTCACCTGTTTCGTCTATCCTTAACAGTAAAAAATTCCCTGCTCTTGCTTTTTTTGCAATCAATGGCGTTTCAATGTCCATCTCTATTAGCGAGCCGCTATTTCCTAATTCTATCTTCTTTAATATTTTATATGGCATTTTTTCTAATTGATTGAATAATTAGTACTGTATAGGTAAATAAAAAATACAATATTTAATTTGCCATTTACTTTTGTAAGAAAGCAATTAAAATAGAAACGAAGTAATGATTAGATGCGATTCTTTTAATGCAATGGAAGATTATCAATATTAACAACTATGAATTGGTCGTGATTCGATATGGATAAATGGGGAAAAATGGACACTTGGGAAAAAAGATTACAATTGCTTCTTTTGCTTTCGATCTTTTTTATTTATTTAGTTATCCAAGGTGTTTTGGAAAATGATATACTCAAGATCTCGTTTTGGGGAATATTTACAGTTATATATTGTATAAGCTTGACGGTTGCTATTTTAGTGCGGCATTATACAAAAAAAAATCTTGTTTAAATATTTCATTTCTTCTTTTTCATAAAGTCGGGAATAAAATTATCAATTCCTAATCCTTTAATGATATTATCTCGAGTATCAGAACCTAAAGTAACTATATTTAGCACCTTTCCAATAGCTTGTGTCATTTCAACAATTGCTGTAGTAGCCGAACTCATTGATTCCTTAAGTGTTTTATTTAAATCTTGAAGTTGTTCAGATACCTTATCAATACCACTAGAAAGATTATTTACCATATCTGATATATTTCCCGAGAGCTCTTTAAAATTTGAATTCAGTGATTGGAGCTCTTCGTGTAAGTCTGATAATTCTTTTTTCATCATTAATTTTTCTCTTATAAATGTGAAAACTTCTTATATGATCTTTTTTATGTAACACATGTAATTATATTTAAACTTGAAGAAAATCAAATCCTTAAAGGAATAATCGATTTATTCAAATAGATTTATGACAGGATTTCGTGGTAATTTGTAAGGGTACGATTTGAATTTTTTAATTCTAGTATCCTATTATCGTGTAAAATAATATTAAAATCAAATCCACAAACCACGCAAGAACTATACGCTGAATTTCCACTTCCATCAAAAGTGATCTCGTAATGGTTAAAGCGTTCTTTGCAAATTGGACAATTAATATCATTTTGAGTTAAGTAAACTTCTAGATCTTTAACGCTTTTATAAGTCTTATAGCAATTTGAACAAAGTACAGGGTATTCTTCAGATAAAATTAGCGATTCTTTTAATTTTTCTACTAAGGCTAAATTAAAATCATTAGTTTCTTGCTTTTTACAAAAATCACATTTCTTTCTTATTATATTCACACCAATTTGGAAATTTTGTTTCGTAATTTTTTACTTTCAAGAAAAATCTTCCTTGGATTAATGTCTTTTTCTGCATTGATCATTAAAACGGCGTTTTTACCTGCTTCCAATACGATCAAGTTTTGTCTAGTTGCAGAAATAGTTAAGAGCTCAAATTCTCCGGCACTAATTTCTTTTACAGCTTTTAAGGCCATATTGATCATGGTTGCGGAAACTAAAGCCATTTGAGCCTCATCAAT
>JAEOUI010000397.1 GCA_016839425.1 Promethearchaeota archaeon | reverse complement strand
ATTTTTTTAATTTTTAATTCTTATTCATTTTAAGGATTTAATCTCATATATGAGCGATATATGAGCCTAGTTTTGGTAATATATAATGGAATTCTATAAGAAAGTGGCTTGAAATACTTTAATAAAAATAAACGATAGGAACTATGATTTAGGCATAATAATGACTTATCCTAATAAGTTCTGTATTAATTCCATTGTGATATTTTCAATAATTTCATAGCTTAATTGTACATCCTTATTTTCCAATCCAATTTGTTTAAGATACATCTGATCGATAATTCCATTAATAAGCATAAAGATATAATTTATCAATTGTATGGGCGGTAAATAAGTTTTAATACTTCCATCTTCTATTCCTTTTTCAACAATAAATTTCCATTTTTCTTGCAATAATAAAATTCGTTCCAAAAAATCTGCCATGATGGTTTCCAGATTTTTAAATTTGGTTTCTTTATAGTTGGGATTGCTCTTGCGTTTTTCGTATGCTTTTCGAGCAATGTTATTATGTTTCGTATTTTCGGTTAAGATCCTATTCATAATCCTGCTCTGAATCAAATTTTCGTTTAGGTTACGAATCATTCGATTACATAACATTAAAAGAATTTCTTTACCTGAGACATTGACTTCAAGAATATCCTTCATTTCTTCGATTTTATCGCTAAGATATTGCACATAGATTGCGAAATAAATTGTTTTTTTATTTTGATAATAGTTATATAATGTTGCTCGACTTAAAGTTGCAGCGTGGGCAATTTCATCAAGCGATACACTTTCGTATCCTTTGGTCTTAAAAAGTTCTAGTGCATAACTAAGAATATCGTTTCGCGTCTTGATTATCTTTCGCTGCATTAATTCGCCCTTTTCTTCCATATTACCACCATTATATTTTATAGTATGAATGATATTATATAAATTTATACATTAAGTAGAAAAGTAGACATTATGTCGAAATATTTAAATATTAATATTGATTTTTAGATATTGTGTCTAATTTTCTACACGGCGTAGAAATGTATAATATTAGATATAAACTTATAAAAGGAGGAAAAATAAGATGATCAATGAAATTATAATAAATGTTGCCAAGGTCCTATTTGGAATTGGCGTGTTGTTCCTTTTTTTGAAGCTTTTTTTGACCAAAAAGGAAGAGAAGATATCAAAAAGCTTGAAATTGATTATTTACAATATTCATAAAGCATCGTTCATACTATCCACAATACTTGGATTTATACATGGATTAACTATTATCCCTATCAATCAAACATATGTCATAACAGGCTGGCTTTTTGGAATCTCCACGATTATTTTATGCGTAATTGGAATCAGGATGGGTTTTAAAAACAAGTGGACACCTTATACCAAGGAGGAAAGGAATAAAAATAAAAAAGTTAGATCCATTAAATGGATTCTTACTATCTTGACAATCGCTTTCTTGGGCATGCATTACCTATTATAAATTTTAATTTTTTTATTAAATTAATTTAAAAAAAGAATGAAAAATAAAGGAGAAGAGAAAATTTAGAAAAATTCTATGTTCCTTCTTCATAACCGTGGATGTATTTGTATTGCTCCTCGGTTAACTCGTCAATGTCAATTCCCATCGATTGAAGTTTCAAGGTACCGACCAAATCGTCGATGTCCACGGGAACAACGATCATTCCAGGCTTCAAGCTATCCTTGTTCTTGACGATGTATTCTGACATCAAGGCTTGTAAGGCAAACGACATATCCATGACCTCGCTTGGGTGTCCTTCGGACAATACTAAGTTCGCGAGCCTTCCTTTTGCCAATAAGTAAATTCTTCGACCGTCGGGGAAGATGAGTTCCTCTACATCTGTTCGAATTGGCTTGATTTCTTTAGAGTGTTCGTACAACTCTTTTGTAGGGATCTCAATATCAAAATGTCCTAAATTTCCAAGAATTACGCCATCTTTAAGTAGGTCAAACATTTCTTTCGTAGGAGCAATGACATGCTTGCAACCTGTTGCCGTCAGCACGATGTCAGCTTCAGAAAGAGCTTTTGCTATGGGCATAACTTGGAAGCCAGCAAATCTTGCTTGAAGAGCCTTAATTGGATCGATTTCTGTTATTATTACATTTGCACCCAAACCACGAGCTCTCAGCGCCATTCCCGAAGAGCAATGTCCGTAACCTGCGATAACGCAAGTTTTTCCTGCAAAAAGAACGTGCATGCCGTAAATGGCGGAAATGATCCCTTGACCCGTCCCTAACTCGTTATCAAATTGGTTCTTGCATCGAGCATCGTTCACTGGAAAGAGAGGGACTTTCAGATCTCCACCCTTATCCATTGCTTTGAACCTTTTAACTCCAGTTGTTGTTTCTTCTTGGCAAGCGAGAATGGTCCCAGAAGAAATTAGTTCTGGAAACTCTTTATGGGCAGTTACTATCATGTCAGCACCGTCGTCAATTAAAATGTTAGGTTTAGCTTTCAAGCACTCTCTTATACACCAATAGAATTCTTCGTCAGTGTTTCCATGCCACGCAAATGTATGGACACCCTCTTTGACTAAAGCAGCTGCCACATCGTCTTGGGTTGAAAGAGGATTACTACCACATAAATAGACTTCAGCACCACCTGCTTTTAGAGTTCTTGCAAGATTTGCGGTTTCTTTCGTAATGTGCAAGCATCCTGCAATCGTGATTCCTTCAAGAGGTTTTTCCTTGGCGAATCTATCCCGTATCATTTTTGCAACAACAGGCATCTTGTTTTCGGCAACATATAAGGATTCTTTTCCCTTTTCTGCCAAACTTTCATTAGCAATTTTATAATTTACCATAGATAAACACAAAAATTATTTTAATTCTAGTAAATTTAAGTAAATATTTAAATATGATTTTACTTAAATAGTAAGATTTGCTTTCATTTATTGAACATTTGAGTATATGATCATGTCGTTAACAAATTTATTGCGTAAAAAAACTTTTAATATAGTTAAAAGTCTCAATTCCAAGTTCAAACCTTCAATTTCGGATATTTGTAAGAATTTGAGTTTATCCAGGCAGACATTAAAGAAGGATCTCATTGCTCTAAAGCTGAATGGCATTATTAATAATTTCACGATTAATATTCATCCTAACATTAAACCTAACCTTAAATATGTGATATTGGAAATTAAAACAAATCCCAACGAACCCGAATTGGTAAAAAACATGTTAGAAATCCCCCAGCTCAGATTACTTGATGGGATTTTTGGTGAATTTTCGTTAATTGCATTATTTATCTTCAAGGACTCGGAAGAATTTAACGATATATTGGCTAAAATAGATACTATTATGGCAAATTCTTATTTTAAAAAATATAAAATAACAGAAGTCATTAGGGTTTTTAAAACAAATGGAATCATGCTTTCGAACACTGCATTAAATAATATAGATATTGACGATACCGATCGATTAATTCTTGATTCTTTACAAAAAGACCAAGATATAAAGCATATTTCAACACATAAAATGTCTAAAAATTTCAAGATGAAATATAATTTAGAAGTTTCTCAGTCTACAATCTATAATAGGATTAAAAATCTTGAAGAGTCTGGAGTTATTCTGAATTATAGTATGAATTTTAATCCAAAAAAGATCGGATTCAACGGAAAATACATTGTCAAGATTAAACCAAAGGACCCATCGAAGTACAAGAATTTAGCTCTTCGATTAGAGCAGAACCCCCATATAACCGATCTATTCCGTATTGGAGAGCAATATGGTCTATTTGCGGTTGTTAGAGTTAGCGAAATTGAAGATTATAGAGAATTTATTCGAAATTTATATAAAGAAGATATCGAAGATACTTTCACTAATTTCATCCTTGATGAGCTTGTATTTCATACAAACTATGTATTAGAATGAAATACAAGCTTTTTCGACTTTTTCGTTATATTATTTGGTTGCATTTCTGATCAATTCCTAAAAATATATATTATAAAACCCCATTATTTATCCAATAAATAATCATCTTAAAGAAACTTTATATAATGAGTGATGAAAAAGAAAATTTAATTCACGAAATAAATATCGCTGCGTACTTTCTTTCTGAAGAGGGGCATCCTTATGACACCCTGTGTTGGTTTTTAGCAGAAAAGTTGCTTCAAATAGAAAATCCAGGAATATTTATACCAGAAGATTCCATAAAACAGAAAGCAGCTCAGATTTATTTCGAGCAATGCCCTTATGACATACTAGTTTGGAGAGTAGCAGAAATGGACATTCTATTTGAACACGCTTATGGGAGTGATGATGAATGAGCGTGTGGCTAATTGTATTAAAGCACATTTTTTTAAATCTTAAAAATTTATTTTATTAACTAATACAAAAATACGAAAAATAAATAATATCGAGGAGGGAGTTTAAACATTAAAGAAAGCTTGTTTGATGCTTTAATCGAAAACTCTCCAGACGCAATTGCTATTAGTAATATTAAAGGAGAGCTTATTGAATACTCAGATTCTTTTTTAAAACTTTTTGGATACGATGCTAACGACAAAGATTCTTTAATTGGAACGAACGGATTTGAGTGGGTTCTTCCCAAGGAAAAAAGCGAAGCTCAAGAAGATTATAAAAAACTCATGGAACTTGGATTTTTAGGAAGGAAAGAAAGGACATTAATAAAAAAGGACAATACCACATTCGTTGGGGAAATTAATTTAAGCGTCGTAAATGATCAATCTAAGCACCCAAAATACATTATAGCCATTATTAGGGATGTTTCAGAAAAAAAGGAACTTGAAAAAGCATCTATAGAAAAAGATGAATTACTGAAAGCATCTGAGGATCGATTTCGTACTATTGTAAATAGTTTATTAGACATCATAATGGAAATAGATTCGACAGGAAAGATCACATTCGTGAGCTCTCAGGTAAAAGATATCCTCGGATACGAACAAGTAGAACTTATTGGCGAGCGAAGTTACGATATCATCCATCCATCAAATTTAGACGAGGTCATAAAAAAAATACGCGATACTATAGAATTTAACAAGCCTTTTGATTACACGCTGAAAGTAAGGCATAAAAATGGACATTATGTTTCAATCTATGCTCATGGAAGCCTTATAGATGTTGATGGAAAACATAGGATCTTGGGTGTTTTAACGGATAATACGGAAAAGGAGAAATCTGAGGCAAGATTACTTGAGTCGGAAAGGAATTACAGAACATTATATGAAACTGCTCAAGTAGGTTTTTGGACATCTATTGTCGAAAGCGGAAAAATCATCCGAGCGAACGATAAAACAGCCTCGATGTTTGGATTAGCTCGTGCTAAAGATATCATTGGTACAAAAATTTCAGATTATTTTTCAAAGGAATTAATCTTTCAATTTTACGACCTTTTAAAAGAGTTTAAATTGGTCAATAATCTTGAAGCAGAATTGATAAATGTCAATGGAATTAAGAAGTTTGTTTCCATCACGGCACAATTAATAGAAAAAAGCGATCATAAAGAAAATTATATCGAAGGAGTGATAATTGACATTGACGAATTAAAAAAGATCGAGCATGCTTTGAAAGAATCACAAGAAATGTTTCAACTTGTATTAAATAATATCCCCCAATTTATCTTTTGGAAAGACATAGAATCGAGATATCTTGGTTGTAACGAAAATTTTGCACGCGTTGCAGGCGTGCAAGATCCTAGCAAAATTAAAGGAAAGCGCGATAACGATTTAGCTTGGCAAGAGGAGGAAGCAGAATTTTTTCACGAAACGGATGCTCTTGTAATGGAATCTGATACGCCCGAATATCACATAATTGAGCAACAACTTCAAGCTGATGGAAAACACGCATGGCTTGATACAAATAAAATTCCCCTTCACGATTCTGAAAGGAAGGTCGTGGGATTACTTGGTACTTACGAAGATATCACCGAACGCGTCCAAGCTGAAATTGCTTTGAAACAATCAGAAGCCCAATATAAGGAAGCATACAACAACGCAAATCTTTTAAAAGACCTTTTTTCTCACGATATTAATAACATCCTTCAAAGCATTCAAACAGCGAATGAAATTTATGCAATGGAAGTCATTAATCGGGGTAAAACCAAATTAGACGATATCATCGATATTATAAGGTTACAAGTTAATCGAGGCGCAAAACTGGTCAATAACATACGGAAACTTTCTCAACTTGAGGAAATTGACCAAGAACTTCAACCCGTTGATGTAAAGGATTATTTAGAAACATCAATAAACAATGTAAAACACATGTTCGCCAATAAAAAAATGGTTTTTCAATTAAAGTCTTCTGCACACGATGCAAAAGCTCAAGCAAACGAATTGCTCGAAGATGTATTCGAAAACATTTTAGTAAACGCCGTAATATACAATGAGAATTCCATTATTACCGTAAAAACGACGATTTCAAGAGAAAAGATTGAAAATAAAAAATATATTAAAATCTCTTTCAAGGATAATGGCATAGGGATTGAGGATAATCGAAAAGAGTCTATCTTCCAAAGAATTTACAACAAAAACAAGACAATCAGCGGAGTTGGTCTTGGATTGTCATTAGTGAAAAAGATTATTGAATTGTTCAAAGGGAAAATATGGATTGAAGACGTCATGCCTGGAACACCTTCAAAAGGAAGTAACTTCGTCATAATGATTCCTGAAGCATATTTAATTTTAAAATTTTAAGAATATATCAATCTTGAAAATTTCAATTAGCATACTAGAATCCCTAATATTTTCTCAAACATAAAGTTTTAACCTTTTGGATGGTTATATTGACATAATAATGAAAGTATAGTTAATAGAAATGACTTTTTTTTTTGAATCGTTAATTGAAAGAATTGTTTTCTCTCGATTGGGACAATTAAAGTTTCTTAATTCTCCTAATAAGCGTTTGAAAACACCCTTAATTGCCATTCCGCTGAATGAATATGTATTAAAAAAAAAATATTATCAAAAATTTAGTAATGATTCTTTATTCATCATTTCAGATCCATCTTTATTGAATACTGAACTCTTAAATAAAAATTCGGATTCATTCTTATTTATTTATTCTGGAATGTTCAAGACTTTTGTAGAAATCCTTGAAAATAAAAGAAATTTATTCGAAAACGGCAATATTCTTCCCGTAATTCCTTTT
>JAEOUI010000396.1 GCA_016839425.1 Promethearchaeota archaeon | reverse complement strand
TATTATATTTCGCTCGAATCTCGCTTTCTTGTAGTGTACTTATCCATAATTGTGATACTTTAATGGAAGGATTTGTCTTTTGCACGTGAGGTAAAGCATCCATGATTCCAATGTTACAACCTTCAATATCAGCATCCGTACCAATTATGCAATGATCGCTTTGAGCTGCAATTTCCTTTAACGCCTTTAAATAAGGGCTTAATCCTTTGATTAAATATTTCTTAATCGCTTTTTGATCAGTTATGATATCACGTGGGCTTGGCTTTTGCCAATTTGAAAAATCTGGAGTATTTCTATGTTCTTGCAAGTGACCTCTTAAAGGTACAACAATAATATCCTTGTCCTTCACGAGATAGATATATACAAATTTACTTTTCTTAATTACTTGGACCTGACCCAATGCCTCTGCGATTGCTCTTGCTGCTTTGTTTTTCTCCGAAATTATTAAAGTTGTCATTATTAATATCTACTATAATTCATATTTTAAAAAGAAATAAAGAATATCGAATTTGTAATCAGCGTAATAATTATAAAATGAAATTAACGGAAATGATTTTTATTTCTTTATTGGAATGGTAAAACAAAATTCAGAACCTAAATTTTTTCCTTGTGATTTTGCCCATATCTTACCTCCGTGAGCTTCAATAATTCCTCTTGTAATATATAGGCCCATACCACTCCCTCTTTCTAAAGTTGAAAAAGTTTCCGTATTTTGATCAATTGCCGTAAATTTCTTGAATAATTGATCTATTTCTTTCTTATATAATCCAATGCCATTATCTTGAACAATACATAATAATCTATCTCCATTATAATTTGCAGAAATCTTAATTTTGCCGTTCCATTTTGAAAACTTAATAGCATTTGAAATTAAGTTAAGAAATACTTGAGTCATCCGAAATTCATCGAGCTCAAACGAAATGTTATCATTGATATTTATTTCGATATTAAGTTGTTTTTGTCGAATTTGATAATCTAGTTCAGACACGCAATCTTCTACTATAGTTTTTAGTTCTTGATGTTGTAAATTTAATTCTATTTTTTTTGCGTCAATAATCAAAACATCCATTAGTTGTTCGATATATTTTTGAAGTCTATAAGAATTATTTAGCACTCGTTCTAAATCCTCTTTCATTTCCTGTTTTAAATCCTTATTTCTAGTTAAAATCAAATCTACAAATCCTATAATAGAAATTAAGGGTGTTTTGAGTTCGTGAGAGGCAATTGTTATGAAATCTGTTTTTAATTTGTCTAGTTTTTTAAGTTCAATGTTTTGCTCTCTTAACTTTCGTTCGGACTCTATTAAATTTTCTTCAAACTCTTTTTTCTCCGTATTATCAATCATGGTCGCTAATAGCGCAAATTTATCTTGAAATTTAATAGATTTTGCGTAAGCCTCAAGCCATCTTGGTTCTCCTTTTTTTGTAACGATTCTAAATAAAATTCTGGAAGGAAATTCTCCCGAGAACCTTGATAAATTATGAAATTTAGTAAGTTCTACGAGATTACTAGTAAGAAAAAGGAAATCGTTAGGATGAAATGCCTTCTTAAGTTCAAATCTTCGCCATCCTAACATCTCACTTATCGAATATCCTGAAATCTCTGAAATAGCGTTGTTAGCATATTTAATCATTCCATCTTGAAGTATCACGATCCCCATGAGAGATTGTTCTGCTATTGTACGAAAAAGCAATTCTGATTCTTTTAATTTTTCTTCTGCTTTATTACGCTCTGTTATATCTTCAGCGGCACATACTACATATTCTACATGACTATCTTTATCTAATTTTGGTGTTTTTGTAATTGAAAAAAATCTCCGAATTCCCATTTTATTGGTGATATATTCTTCCGTGCGAATTTGTGCTTTTTTCGTGAACACTTCTTTGTTGCTTTCTAAAAATTTATCCAAATTTTTTTTTGAAAGAATTGATTTTAGCGATTTATTTTCAAAAAAATCTTTATCTATACCTAAAAAATTAGCATGTGCTTTGTTTACTGCACCATAAGTATGTTCGTTCTTTAAATACCAAATCTGCGTGTCAATATTGTCTAATAAAAGAGTTTGTTCTTCGTTTTTTGCAATTAATTGTTCCTTGGATCTTATTAATTCTTTAGTTCTTTCCTGAATTTGATTCTCCAATTCTTTATTGAATTCCTGTAGCTTAATCTCGAACTTTTTCGCTTCGGAAGTATTACGTAAGATTATTTGAAAGAAAATTTCCTTGCCTATTCTAATTATAGTTGTTTCTACTGTTATCCAAATAGTCTTATTTTCAATTCCCATGGCTTTAAATTCTACTGGCTCAAAATGATTGCATTTATCTATATTGCCATTACATTTTTTTAGAGGATGTTCGTATTGGCTTCCCTTAATTCTATATATTATTTCGTGAAAAGAACTTCCTATA
>JAEOUI010000395.1 GCA_016839425.1 Promethearchaeota archaeon | reverse complement strand
TGTTTTTATTAAACGGACAAGTAGAAATATTTGCTGAAGATAACAGTGTCGTTTTAAAAGAAGGTGAGGTTTATTTCATACCTAGTGGATTGAAAATAATATTATCGAATTTGAGTAAAGTAAAAATCTATATTGTCATTTCAGGAGGACATACTAAACATCATTCCCATTAGAAAAAAGATAATTAAGGTTGAAATATCATTATTTTAGTTGCTTTTTTTTACAAGATTTTCGATGTTCTACATAGCAAGCATCGCAATATAAATCTTTGCAATATTTGCAGCTATGAGCACAAATTTCGCAAATTGTATTATTACAGCTTGGACATTCGTATAAAATATCGTCAATATTTTCTCCACAATTACTACAAACTATCATTGTAAAAATTTTATGTAGGTAAATTTTAAGTAGAAATTATATATTTAAGAATTAGTCGCTTTCAAATTTCTTTTCCAAGACAATAAACAAGGGTTTAAATCCAAGGTTTGAGTCCATAATTTTAACTAATTTCTCGGCTGCAGTAGTGTCGTAACCAAGGTTAATTCTGATAGAATAACATCCCCAGGATTGAAGTATTTGGATGGCTTTCTCGGCAAGAACTTTCCCTACATGTTTACCTATTAGATCTGGTTTTACAGCCCAATTTTCCAAATATCCAATATATCGACCTATCGAGTCTTTTTTCGCCTCGATAATGCCCATGCCAACTACTTCTCCAGAATTCTTTTCTTCGGCAATAAGCGTTATGCGTTTGAGGTTTGGCTTGAATTGTCTTAAACCGGAGGACTTTCGCCAAATTTCCTCGCTTAATCCAATATCGTATTTCGTCTGGAGGTGTTTCAAGATTTCAAGAGTGGCCTCGTAATCTGAAGTCCTGTAGTTCCTGACGATTACGCTGCTATTTACTTCTTCTGACATGTTCATACATTTTGTTGTGATTTCATTCTTTTTATAGTTAACTTTTTATCTTGTTAATGTCGTTTACATCAATCTTTTTAGAGATTAGTTTATCGTTCGTTTCTCCATCTATTACGAATATCAAGTATTCCGTAATATTAGGTAGCACTGGAGCACTAAAAATGATTTCTTCTTCAGGGAACCAAATATCTACGGTTTGATTGAGGATTTCTTTTTCAAAAAATTCTTCCAAGTGGTTGATTAAGATGGATATGTTATTAACTTCGTGATCAGAATCATTTAGTAAAGTTATTTCCATCTCGTTACTATCTTCAATGAGATTAACGCTTGAAATTTTTAATGAAGGTTTCCCTCTCAATTTATCGCTTTTTTTATCATTAGTACCAAACACAGGTATTCCATCTCCTAATACTTGGTTTATACTTGATACTTCAATACCTTTCAATGCCAAAAAAGAAAGGGCCTTTTGTTTTTTTACCGATAGGTCGTCAGTTTTCTTTACAGCCTTATTAAAAAAATCAGATAATGTCTCTTGTATGAAATTTCTTAAATTTTCTTTAAGTTTAGATCCTTTTTCAATTTTTTTTTTTACATCTGGTGTTTTAATAATTTGTTCTTTAGCATCTAAATATTCGATTATTTCAAACAAGTTATCTCCATATTTTTCTTGTATGTTTTCGGTCATCAATCGAATGAGATCGTCGCCAAAAATGACAAGATCGTTTGGTAACGAAACGATAACGATAATGGTTTCTGGGGCGTTTTCTTCTAAACCTGCCCTTTTTTTAGTTCTTTTAGACTTGCTGTTAAATTTCTTTCCAATAAATGTATATTTCTTGTATTCAACATCCACATGATCCAAGGCGTCTTGTTCGTTCATTTTAAAGAACCATATAGGATGATATTTTATAGGTCTCATGAATTTCTTATTGTTCTTGTATTCTTCGTGAGGAAAAATTAATAAAGGCAAGTGGCCTTTCTCTTCGTCAAAGCACATCACATAAACATAACAATATTCGTCAAATAAGTCCTTCTTGTTTAAAGTATCCCCAGATAAATCATTCATTGTGAAAAAAATCTAAATTTAACTTTATAATATATATAAATAAATTAACAATGTATACTAAAGGTTTTTTATAAACTAATACTATTTAATATTACTTTAAGGATTTCATATTCAATAATCATGTTATTTTGAAGTTATAAAAATTCTGTTACAAAAAATTTAAAAAAATGAAATTCTATCGAGACTACAATAATGGGCCTAAAGATTTAACCTGTTGGGTAAAAGCTGTTATCAAATCTGCAAATTGTTTACCTTCTGAAGCACTTATCCATTCTAATCGTAACCTTCGACCATCAATACCTAATTGTTGAATGATAAGTGAATGTAATCTTTCAAATCGTTCCTTGGTATATTCGTTTCCTGTCATATAATGACAATCTCCTAAATGACAACCGCTAACTAAAACGCCATCAGCACCATCCTTAAAGCATTTTAAAATAAAGGATGGTTCCACCCTTCCAGAGCACATAACTCTGACAATGCGCATATTAGGCGGATATTGAAATCGAGATACTCCTGCTAAATCCGCGCCTGCGTAAGAGCACCAATTACAACAAAATACAAAAATTTCAGGATCGAAATAAGATTCAATCATTGCGTTTATTTGATTAAAATCGTAAGACATTATTGAAATCGCTCCGTTAGGACAAGATGCTGCACAAGTTCCGCATCCTTTACATAAGGCAGGATTAATAAACGATTTTTGAGAGGAAATATTAACTTCTTCAAATTCTTTAATTGTTGGGACTAAATCGACCGCATTATAGGGACAAATTTCAGTGCATTTTCCACATCCTATGCATTTAACAGGATTAACTTGGGCTACAATCCCAGATGTTTTTATTGATTTTGCTTTTAAAAACCTACTTGCCCTCCCGGCGGCCCCATTTGCCTGGGAGATCGAATCTTGTATGGATTTAGGCCATTGAGCACAACCACATAAAAAAATTCCTTCGGTTGCAAAGTCAAGAGGTCTCAATTTTACATGAGCTTCCAAGAAAAACCCATTTTTATCTAAAGGGACTTTAAGCATTTTTGCCAAATCTTTATTGTTCTTTGGTATCAGTGGAGTGGATAATATTATCAAATCCGTTTCGAAATTAATTTTTTCATTTAAATTGTCATTATAAACTGAGATGATATATTTTTCTTGTTTATAGCCATCCAGCTTGTTTATTTTGGGTTTTTTATTAATTGTATATTTTAAAAATATCGCGCTTTTTCGACTTTCTCGATAATAAGACTCGTTATTTTTTTTTGCCATTTGCATATCCCTATACAGAACGATAATTTCAAGTTCTGGATTAATTTTTTTTAAATATTTGATATTTTTGATTGCGTTTCCACAACAAATGTTTGAGCAATATGTAACTCCCTCTTTTTCTCTAGCATTGACACAGAGTATAATTGTGACACATTTAATTTTCTCAAAAAACGAAATATCATTTTTTTTTAATATTTGTTCAAATTGTAATTGCGTAATAACATTTTTATTATTATCCTTATATTGAAACTGATTAGGTTTGAGTTCTTGACATCCTGTTGCGACAATTATCGTACCAACTAAGAAATTTGTTGTATTATCCCGTGAATCTTTAATTGTTATTGAATAATTTCCTATATATCCTTTAATACTTTTTATGTTAGAATCTAAATGTAAAATTATATTCTTATTTTTCGTTATCTTGCTAATGGATTCGCCTAAAAATTCTCCTGCCTTACAATCAGTAGGATATAAAAGATTTAAATTTCTTAAATTTCCTCCTAATTCTGGTTCTTTTTCAACGATATAAACTATAAATCCATGATTAGCAAGATTTAATGCCGCAGTCATTCCTGCAATTCCACCTCCAATTATAAGAGAACTTGGAGTAATCATAATTTCTTCTTCTTTTAATGGTTTTAATAATCTCGCTTTAGCAATGGCCATTCTGATTAAATCTTTTGCCTTCTGAGTTGCAGCATCAGGGTCGTTCATATGAACCCATGAACATTGATCCCTAATATTAACCATTTCAAATAAATACTTATTCAATCCTGCTTCTTGGCAAGTTTCTTGAAATAAAGACTCATGCGTTCGTGGTGTACAAGAAGCAACTATAAATCGATTAATATCGTGGTTTTTAATTGCTTCTTTAATTTTAAATTGTGCTTCTGAACTACAAGAATACAAATTTTCCTCGCAATAGACGATGTTGGGGAGATTTCTAATATAATTTGCAACCTCAGTGACTTTAACATATTTTCCAATATTAATTCCACAATGACAAATCATTATTCCTATCCGTATCTCATCTGAGGGATTAATTTTTAATTCTTCAATCTGAACAGATTTTTTTATAATATTTGTAAACGAAACAGAATTTAGGAAAACAGATACTTGAGATGCAACACTACTAGCATCTGCAACAGTTTCTGGAATATCCATGGGTCCTTGGCAAAATCCACAGAGAAATATTCCTTTTTTTGAAGAAATTGATTTATTAAAATATGAATCTTCCTGATAAAAAAGATTTTTATCAAGTTCCAAACCTAAAATATCTGCTAATTTCTCAGTTCCTTTGGAAGGAATTAAGGGGGTTGCTAAGACTACTAAATTGGCACGAAATTCAAAAAATTTTCCGGTTTCTAAATTTTCAAATTTGATCAATAAATCATTTGAAATGGGATCTTCATCGATCTTGCTAATTTTAGTCTGAAAATATATTACATCATAATCATCTTGGGCTCGTTGGAAAAATTCATAAAAATTTTTTCCATATGTTCGAATATCGTGCCTAAAAATATAGCATTCTGAACTTTTTGAATGTTCTTTAGTAATTATAGCTTGTTTTGCTGTATACATGCAACACACACTAGAACAATAAGGAACATTCTCGTTAAGGTCCCTTGAACCTGCACATTGTACAAATGCAACTTTTCTTGGTTCTACATTATCGCTTGGTCTTACTACATGACCTCCAGATGGTCCAGAAGCGCATAATATTCTCTCATACTCCAAGGCAGATAACACATTCTGGTATTTATAACCCCATCGTTGTGATAATTCCTCATCTTTTATATCAAAACCCGTAGCGACTATTATGGCACCTACTCTAATTTTCTTTATTTCTGGTTTCTGCTCGAAATCAATCGCTTGAGCTAAACAGATCTTTTCACAAACACCACATATTCCTTTTGTTAACTTTAGACATAATTTTTTATCAATGACATATATCGGGGGAACTGCTTGAGGAAATGGAATATAAATGGATTTTCTCTTCCCTAAATTCATGTCAAAAATATTTGGTACTTCTATTTTTGGACATTTAGTAGCACATTCCCCACAACCCTTACATAGAGTTTCATTAACATAACGAGGTTTTTTTAAAACTTCAACAATGAAATTACCAGGACTGCCAGTTAACTTATTAATTTCATGGTAAGTCATTAATTCTATATTAGGATTGCGATATACTTCTACCATTTTGGGAGCTAAAATGCACAAGCTGCAATCGTTTGTCGGAAATGTTTTATCAAGTTGGGCCATTCGTCCGCCTATTGATGGAGAGTGCTCGACTAAATAAACCCTAAATCCTAGCTCTGTTAGGTCTAAAGAGCATTGAATCCCTGCTATTCCACCACCTATAACTAGAACAGAACCTTCCATTATATATTCTCTCCGATTACTGCGATATGTTTTATTAGAAATTCTGAAAGGTCTTGAATTTTTATCTTTGCAATTTCATTGTAATCGTTTTGAATGCATTTTAAATGAAGGATGCATTTAGGACACGAGGTTAACATTAATGAACTAGCATTTTTGACTTCAAGCATTTTTTTATAACGTAAGGCTTTAGAATTTTCATTACAATTCATCCATGAATTAACTCCGCAACACAACGAATCCTCTTTAAAATGAGCCAATTCTATAAAATCATATCCAATTTTCTCGAATTCTTTAAATAATTCTCTAAGTTTCGTTAGAATTTCGCTACTGTGGGGTAAAAACCTACTCAATCGACAGGGATCGTGAAAAGTAAAACTTTCTATTTTTTCATTTTTAAGTGTGATAAATCTAATTTTATTTTCTTTCCATTTATCGTAAACATATTCTATTAGGTGTTTAACTTCGAATTTGGTTGAAAAATCCTTGATATATCTTGGATAATCAATTTTAAAGGTCCTATAACATTCTGCACAAGCTGTTATGATCCTCTTAACCCCTTTTTTTTCAAATATTTTAGAATTCTTCAATGCTAAGTTAATAAATTCATGGATTTTACCTTGTCCCCAATATAAATCATGACCACAGCAGAGTTCTTCTTTAAGCACGAGAATTTCTTTATTCTCAATACTCGAAATTATCTTAATGGATGCTTCCGCACTTAAACAGGCGTTATCAAACTCGTAGTTAAAAAAGGGAAGACATCCAACATAATATAATAGTTCGCCTTTTTTTTTTGATATTAAAACATTTGGAGGTATCCAGCTTAAATCTCTTTTAGGAATAATGTTTTTCTTGCTCATTATTTCTGAAATTGTCGTATATATTCCTTTATGGGCATTATAATCGTCAGGATTGCTTTTTCCAGACACTTGCATCTTATATCGACTGATTCTTACAACATCTGCAAAATTAATCTTTTGAGGGCAATTCTTGAGACATTGATTACAAGTTAAACAATCCCATAAAATACCATTATTCAGGACTTTATCTTCATAACCTTCTATTATCGATTGAATGATCCTGCTAGGTGCAAATTTTTGCACTTTAGAAATTTGGCAAACACCTGAACATCTCCCACATTGATAACAACTTTTTAATAAGACTTTTAAATCAAAATCTTCTAATAAATTCTCTTTTAAATCAATATCTTCAAAATTTTTAGTTTCAATCATATTTCTTCATTTCAGATTTTTTATTTCTATTTTATATCGATTAATTTTTAAGCGGGAAAATTGATTAATAGTATTCTTTAATGGTGAAAGTTCGGTCGGGACAAGATTAAGGCATTTAAGTACACCATCGTCAATGATTCTTTCAAATAACTCTTGACCTTTTTTTGTTCGCGTGATTACTGTTGTAAATTTCTCTGGAGATCCAAGTCCTCCAAAGGAAATATCTGCGTATAGATTACTAAAATCGTAGCAAATTTTACATGCGGGTCTTATATATTGATTTAAGATATTGAAGGGTAAATGTATTGTTTTTTCTTTATTTTCATTACGGATTTTAAATATAACATCCTCTTTGATGTTTATTTTCTTGATTTTCTTGATAGGAACTTTGAGTTCTTTTTCTAATCTTGCTAATTTATCTATATCAAATAAAAAATTCTCGAAACAAAACAAACCAAGTAAAATTTCAATATTCTCAGAAGGTCTTACACCCAAGCTTTCCATGCTCCTTATCGTATAAATTTGGCAAGGTGTACCAACTACTGCTAATTTTTTTGACTTATAACGATTTAATTCTGGAATTGAGCGAGTGTAAGTTGAAAATCTTTGAATTTCGTTTAATTGAGGTAAAATATCCAAAGTTGTTCCTGAACTTTGAATTAAATCTTCTTTATTTTTTGCTATTATAGCTTCCCTTGTAAATGGAGTAATGAATTTGGAAACGATTCCTCCGTCAATTATTTTTTTTTGGAGCATATAATTAATAATAGAATTCACCACCCCTCCATCGCTTCCTACTCTCAATAAATCTTTATCTGTTGTTTGACAAGAATATATTCCCTCATAATAACCCGAAGGATCAATATTTAAATCAGCAACTTTAAATTTCGCGTCTAATTCTTTTCTAAGATAATGTGTTTGGGGACAAATGCAATAACATATTCCACATTCCAAACATTTATCTTGATTAATGAATTGAGGTATCTGATTATCTTTAATTATTCCAATGACATTATAATCAACCGAACTACAAAAACTTACACATCCTCCACACTCTTGACATATACCCTTATTATGTACTTCTTGAATTAAAGATTGAAAACTTTTCGTCATTATACTATATGATTTTCATTTTTTTATCGAAATTAATTGGGAGACATTTTGAAAGTTTGATACCTGCTATTTTCTCAACAAGGAATTGACCAGGTTTAATATCCTTCAGATTATTAGTGCTTAATAACCCATAGTTATTAATATCTTGAAACAATTTATCTGCTTCTAAGGAACGCGTGATCACCGTTGACCACCCATCTTTTGAACCTATTGAACCAACTGAAATATCCGCGAAATTAGAAGTTAAATCACCACAATAATGACAATTTTGACGAGCATATTTTTGA
>JAEOUI010000046.1 GCA_016839425.1 Promethearchaeota archaeon | reverse complement strand
CATATTCAAGAAATGTTACAAATGGAAGAATTTATCAATGGGGATGATGATTATTTCAAGGGCTTATTCGTTGAAGGTACGACGAGCATTAATCGAAGCGTCCTTGAGAAATTTGACGCCGTTAAATACTTGTCAAATGTCAATAATAATTCGGTCTTGTTAATTGAATCTTCTCAAGATTCGAAGTATTATCCAACAAACCAATCTAGGGAAGCCTACGAGGCCATAAGCATTGCTGGAAAAGCATCAAGTTATATTTCAATAGACGACGACCATTTCCTGCAAGAAGATTCAGAACACATGGCATATTATTGTGTTATTAATTACTTCGAGGAAAAGCTAAAGAGCGCTGATTTAGGAACAGGATGGTTAAACGATATTCAAAAATATTCTCAAAAGCGAGATATAACATTCACACTTGCTAAAGCCTCTCTAAACGACTTATTTGTTGAATGCGTGACCGTCTTTCTTGTTTCTCTATTACCACTCTTTATTATTGTTTCCATATTGATATATGAAAAGAATATCAGCACTAAACAAGTTCAAATTGATAAAAAGGAAGATCTTGAAATAGTAAAAACCAATACTTCTGTTGATGGCTCGCTAAAAAAACACGGATCATACCAAAATACTATTGGATTGCTAATAACTCTTTATATCATCTCTTTTCTAACCATACTAGGAATGAATTATGGAATCGCAACAGATTTAATCGTGGGAACCATGTGTGCGTTATATTACTCGTTCCTTTTTCTAACATTATATTACTTTCCAGATAAAGCGGAAATTAGGACACAAATCAAAAAAAGGGCCTTTGAATCAAAAGCAAGAGAAATAGAAGGAAAAACAAGCGGAAAAAAAATAATAATAATTATTTTTGGTATTTTTCTTTTTGTTTCATTCACATCTTTGGTTGGAGCAACTATAATAAAATCAATGTCAATACAGGATTATCCTTTAGAAATGTTAATCACTTCGATGTTATTAATTGGATGTATTTTTTTAACGAGCAGTCTTGTATTTTTCGCTTTCTTTCGGAATAAACGCAAGAAAAAAAGCGATCAATCGTCGCCATTCTGGAACGCTTTCGGACTGGATAAATATCACTTAATTCGGAGTTTTACTTTCGGGAGCGTGTTATATCTAAGCATTTTGTTCCAATGGAATTTATGGTCGTATTTCTTAAAATTTCCGTTCAGATTTTCACCTCAATCGTCTTATATCGTGCTTATTATAATTTCAGTAGCTATATATTATGTTTCTATTGAAATCATCCTAAAGGCAATAAAAGAACGCTTATTCAAACCTTTATTCGAAAAGATTTGCCTTGAAAAAAGGAAAAGTAAACAAACGGTCAGCCTTGTTTCTGAATTCTTGACATTCATTTTGGGATTAAAAATTCATTTGATTGTCGCATCAATTATGTTAAATCTCATATTGAACCAAATTATATTGGAAAAACTCTTTTTAAATGTAATCCTATTATTAATTTTAGTGTATGTTGGTTATTCTATAATTAAAATAGTATGCGTCGAGCGAGGCGTTCTTGGGCTTCCTCTATTCGTGCCCGTATTGATTTTTACGGTTATTGCATTTTTATTGCATGCATAAAAATTGATAAATCATTTCTTTTTAAAATAAAAACTAAGATAATTGTGATTGAAATGAGTAAAATCCTGAAGAAGGTTTATAAATATCCTTAGTTTATTTGTTATTTAATTAATATTTTCGGTGGTTTTGATTAAAAAAAAAGCATTTTTAGTTATAATCATCCTCATTGCGGCAGGAGTAACAGGAGTTTTAATATACTTCATATTTTTAAATTCTCAAACTCCAACTAATGATATTCCGTGTTGGTATGGAAATCCAATAAGAATTAACGAAGTTTTGTATAATCCTTCCCAAAATAGTTATGGAGATGCTAATGGAGATGAGGTTTTCAATAGTTCTGATGAATTTATAGAGATCGTTTGTATGAACGCTACTTTTGATTTTAATGGATGTGAACTTTATCAAAATTTTGTTTTACTTCACACATTTCCAGAAGGTTCAATCGTTCCTGCTGGAGGAGCAATCGTGGTCTTTGGAGGAGGAAATCCAAAAGATTTCTTTGGGGGTTTTGGTGGAGCTGTTGTTCAAGTAGCAAATGGTGTTTGGAACGATTTAAACGATTTAAACGACGATGGAGCTACCATCACATTAAAAAGAGGAAACTCAATAATAGATAATATTACCTATTACGGTGGAGAAATCAACCAATCCATTACACGCGCCTCAGATATATGTGGAGAATTTAAACCACATAGCGAAGTTTCATCTTTTAATTTCACACCAGGTTCTGATATCAATGGGGATTCTTTTCAATTGGGTTTAGTTATTAATGAAGTTCTATGCGACGCCTATGAAGATATCAACGGAGATGGAGATTTTGATATATACGATGACGAATTTGTTGAATTCGTTAATAATTTTGGTGAAGAATTTGATTTTACTGGATGTGAATTATATGATAAAGATGGTTTAATGCATAATTTTTCTACTGGTCCAGTAATACAGTCAGGAGGAGCACTTGTGATTTTTGGTGGTGGAAATCGTAATGAATATACAAACTATTTTGGAGGAGCTACTGTTTTGAACGCATCAGATTGGACTATGCTGTCTAATTCTAGAGAGCAGTTATCACTTATAAAAAATGGGATTATAATCGCCGTGTTTAGTCATGATAATTCAATTCAAGATCAATCATTTACGAGATATCCAGACATTATAGGTACTTACATCCCTCATTTAAATGTCTCGTTAAGCGCGTGCTCTCCAGGTACGAGGACTGATGGAACTCCATTTATTTAATTTCTCTTTTTTTTATTCTTATACTCTATTTTTTTTAATCAATTTGTTAATTTCGTTGTATGATCCTAAAAGCGCATGCACTTCTGGTTTTTTAAGGCCCTGTTCGGGGAGTCCCTCGAATAAAAGATGCCCATTATTAATAACTAACATTTTATCCGCCCATTTTTCAACAAAGAACAAGTTATGAGATGTAAAGAGTATGGTCATCTTTTCTGATTTGCGAAGCTCTTCAATGATCTTTAGGTGATTGTAAATCGACTTGAAATCGAGGTTTGCAAACGGTTCATCGAGTATGAGCAATCTTGGTCTCATGACAAGTAATCCGGCAAGCGCTGCTCGCTTTTTCTGCCCCCAGGATAAGTTAAAAGGAGATTTATTCTTGTATTCAAGCAAGTTAACAGCTTTAAGTGCCCATTCTACCCTATCACTTACTTCATAATCATTTAACTTCAGGTTTCTAGCGGCAAATCCCACGTCTTCTTCGATTGTAGGTGCAAACAACTGATCGTCGGGATTTTGAAAGAGAAATCCGACTTGTTGCCGTATTTTCCACAGTTCGTCCTTGTTTCTCGTAAGGGGTTTTCCAAATATTTTTATTTCTCCCGAATTTAACTTCAACAACCCAACCATTAAACGAAGGAGGGTTGTTTTGCCCGCACCGTTATTTCCCGTAAGGGCATATATCGAATTTTCCTCTATTTTAAATGACAAATCCTCGATCTCGAAGAGAGACTTTTCCTTTGAGTTGTATTTAAAGCTTAAATGCTCGGCTTCTACGGCAAAAGTAATTTAATGACACCCATATATATTTGTTCCAAATCAATGATAATAAAAGTTGTTACAAGCAATATGAAGAACGATAGTATTATTATGTCAACAAATTTAAGTTTTCTGGATGCAAAAGTAAGTTTCCCGGAGAATCCCCTCATTTTCAAGGCCTCGTACAATTTCTCGCTTCTTTCCATGTTCATTACGATGCTTTTTCCCATTATGAAAGCATGCGTTTTGATTTTCTCGCGATAAGTAGTGATCTTTTTACCTCGAAGTTCTTGAGCCAAGAGTATCTTTTTATTCGAACTTGCGAGGATAGGAATGTAGTGGAGCATGATCACGAGGCTCCCAGTAAAGAGTGAAGGGATTCGCAGTTTAGTTAAAGTTTCGATAAATTCTGAATAGGTTAAAGAAGAAAAAAAGGATAAAAATACGAAAATAGACCCAAAAATGCGCATTAATAATAATAACGCTAAGCGGGTTCCTTCAGCATATATTGTCAAGGAAATCAAGCCATTATATTTTACAAGAACAGTGGGACCGACATAGAAGGGTAAAAATATCGTCATGAGAAAAACAAAGGGAAGAATCTTAACTACACGAGAAAAAACTTTTTGAAACTTAAATTTTAAAAAAAAACCAACGATAAATGTTATGATTATTATTGAGAAGATCAAGTACACATCGTTTAAAATCAAAAAAGGAATTACTAATGTGAAAGGTAATAAGAAGCGTATTATGGGATGTATTTGGTTATAAAAAGATACTTCGTCTTCGCGTCTAAAAGGCAGTATTGATTCCATTTATCTATATCTCTATTATATTATTCCTTTTTCTGAATTATTGCAATAAAATAAGCATTTTTCTTATCTTTACTTGCCATTTTTCGTCTTCATACTTTTTTATAAGATCTTCATAATCTTTATAAGTATTACTGATTTATGAATTATTAATATTATAAATATAAAAAAAAAATTACTATAAATTATAAACTTACAGGAATATAAAATGCACTTACCAGACGGGCTCTTAGAGCCAACCACTATCGTGGTTTTATGGATTGTAACGATTGGAATTATTGCAATTGGTATATATCGCATAAGTAATAGCAAGATATTTTCTGAAGAAGATAGCGAAAAATTAATACCTTATATTGGTGTTATTTCGGCAGTTATATTTGCATTTCAATTCGTTAATTATCCAATACCGGGAGGAACTTCAGGGCATTTAGTCGGTGGGACGCTTGTAGCGGTTATTTTAGGACCGTGGTCATCAGTAATCGTCCTTTTTCTCGTTTTAGTTGTTCAATCTTTCTTTGGAGATGGAGGTTTTACGGCTATTGGTGCGAATGCATTTAACATGGGTATTATAGGAGGAATTTTTGGGCTCCTTGTCGTTAAACTAATCGTGCAAGCATTAAATCGAACACAGCTTAGAAAAGAAATCAAGGTCACTATAGGAACAGCAATAGGGGCGTATATTTCTATTTTATTTGCTTCAATTATATGCGGTGTTGAAATTGCAATTGCAGGGGTAATTCCTCTTGATTACGCCATTTCAGCAATGGCAATATGGCATGCTTTTATTGGAATCGGGGAAGCGGCCATATCAGCTCTTATCGTGTTTTATATATATAAAACAAAACCTACATTAATATTATCAGAAAGATTTTTGGGGGTTGAATAAATGGAATCGTTAAAAGATACGATAAAGCAATACAAAACGCCTATCATTACGATTTTGGTAGTTGTGTTAGTATTAATGATCATGTTAGCAGTAGGTTTTCAAATAGGAATACTTTCGACGAATCCAGACGGTTTGGAAAAGACACTCGAAGATGCAGGCGTACAGGAACCAGAACCATTTTTTGAGGCATTTTTAGGATGGATTACTAACGATTATATCGCAGGTATCTTGGGGATAATTCTAACAATAACATTTGTTTTGGCGACCTACTATATAGTTCTTTATGTAAAAAAGAAGAGAAAATCGACAGATTAAACTTCAAATTAAATATGGAAATATGTTTTATTTTTTTTTTCCCTTTTAATCTCACTTATTCCTCAAAAAGCGATTCGAACTTATACCCAAGAGCTTGAGAGAGTTTTTTAAGTTCTTCTAAGGAATAATTGTCGTTTAGTTCTTGATTATTAATTTTTCTTAAAGCTTCAATTCTTTGTCTTTCCATTCCTGTCTTTTTGGATAGCTTGTCTAATTCTCCAATAGTTATGTTTTCAATGACATCTTGAATGACGGGCTCTAAAAAGAAGATCTCATCGGTTGGTTTCTCGAATATTCTAGCTATATTTAGCGATAGCGTGAGTTTGGGGGTATAAGTCCCTTTTTCCAAATAATAAATAGTTTGACGGGATACGCCGAGCAAATCAGCAAGCTCTTTTTGTTGCATATTTCGTTCTTCTCGAAGTTCTTTTATCCTAGAAGCTAATCTTTCCTTTAATCTCAACGAATACCACCAAATAATTTAATATAAAAAATAAAAATAGAAAATTGCATTCAATATTATTTAAGTTCAAATAATTCTTCAATTTTACACGAGAACACGCGGGCAATCTTGTAGGCTAATGCCAAGCTGGGATTATAACGACCATCGATCAAATATTTGATCGTTTCTATGGGGACTCCGACTTGTTCTGCAAGTTTTACTTCTGAAATACTTGAGTTTGTCATTAATTCTTTTATATTCGTCTTTAGCTTTTCTCCCTCGCGCATTTTTGACATGATATAGCTTATAAAATTATCAAACGCAAGTTCCTCGGGTTTAAAGATCTTATCCTCTAGTCCACTTGGGATTTGAGAATACTTCGTCATCATTTCGTTGATTTTATTCTCTATCACTTGAGGATCTTTTAGGCCTGGGATATATCCTTCAGGTCTAATGTGTCCCGATTGAGTGCTCGCAGCAGCAGCACTGGCACCCGCGGTTTCAATCTTTATCGTAAATGTCTTATACATCCTATCGAAAACGCCACTCACGATGTTTATGTTTTGTATCCTACTATATGGAATGGTTGCTCTCGTTTTTGTAAATACGCCATGATTAATCACGATCTTATCCTCGAAAATTGCGTAGGAAAAGGCCTTGTAATACGCCGAGAGGTACGCTCTATTTATAGGCATCACAATTACATAAATACCCGCAATAACAGACGCAATAATAATGAATACTATCGTCCAATCAAGTTCAACATCTGGTTCAAGATTAATTCCAAAAAGTACTGGTATAACGCAAGCAAGCGAACCTAACACGAAAATGCTAAGACCAATGAATATTTTTAAGGTTTCTTTTTTCACATATGCTTTCGAAATTGTTCCTCCGTATTTTAACTCATCCTCTTTCGTTTTCATCATCTCTTTTTGTCTATTTTATTTTAAAAAATATTGTCTATGTTAAGTATACTTAACCCGCGCATTTAAATGTTTTGGTCGCTATAAATGTATTTTAACATCTATTACAAAATGTTTAGTACTAAATGTAAAGTAGAAATTACATAGTTATTTCGTTTATTTAATTTAAAATAATTCAATGGGAATTAGGTGATAATAGTAAAAAGTGAATCTTATTCATTAATTCAATTATTGTGATTCTCATATGTAAACGAGATCACTTATATACATTCTTATCTAATATACATATATGGAAAAAGTAAAGGGTACTGGCAAGATCTCAAAAAAAAAATCAGGATATAGCAAGTCGGGAAGAGGAGGTTATGAATATGTCCAGATTTATGTTCCAAGCAAGATTTCCAAGGATTCCACATTCCCATTTGAAGATAAAGAGGAAGTTGAAATCGAGATAAAAAGTGGGAAGTTAGTAATTAGCAAGAAGGACGAAAAGCTCACTTTAGTGCGAAGGTATAAATTAGATGAGGGTTATTCTTCGCTTCCCGAGCTTATAGAATCAAAAGCGTTGGAAAACAATAAAAGACCTTTTCTATTTTTCCAAGATAACATCTATTCTTATCTTAAAATACACGAAGAATCAAACAGCATTGCTCATGGAATTTTAAAGATCCTAAAAGAGCTTAATATAAATAAAAGAGCACATATTGCGATTTGTTTGCCAAACTGTCCAGAATTTATTATTTCGTGGTTTGGTATCGTAAAAGCGAATTGTGTCTTTGTTCCTGTTAGCCCATATGTTGAAGACGACGATTTAGCCTATCTTTTAGACATTTCGGATTCTGACTTCTTAATTACAGATTTAGATACAGTTAAAAAATTTAAAAAAATTGATAGCGAACTATCAAGAATAAAAAGCGTATTTGTAATTAATATTCTTGAAAATTTTTTCTCAGATAAAGAGAAAAAAAAATATAGGTCATTTGAAACTCTTTGCAGTGGTAGTTTTGAAAATACGGATATTAACATAAATCCTACTGATATGATGAGTATAGTTTTTACTGAAGGTACAACTGGTAAGCCAAAAAGCATTGTCTATAAAAATTTTTTTGTAAAATCATCTAAAATTTTTGGAGAATCCATAAAAATTAGGAATCGAATTGTAGATTACAAAAAAGTGGTTTATTGCTCAACGCCCTTGTTTCAAGCATTTTCTCAATTTATAATTGTCATAACTTCTTTGTATTTAAATTCCACGATTGCTCTCGCAGAGAAGTTTAACGCTAGTACTTTTTGGGACGATGTCCGGAAATACAACGCAGAACTCGTATTTTTTTACGGAGGTATCCTACAATCGCTAATGGATCAACCCCCTAAGGACATCGATCGATATCATAACGCAAGGTTCGCTTGGGGAGGTCAAACGCCAACCGAACTTTGGGAAGCGTTTGAAAACCGATTTAAACTCACGATACTTGAAGGATGGGCGGCAACTGAAGCTGTTGGTTTCATATATAACAATCTTGGATCCAAGGGAGGTAAACTTGGTTCAATGGGCAAGCCTTTAAGAGGTTGGAACTTGAAAATCATTGACGATAATGGACGAGAATTACCTTCAGGAACAAATAACATTGGTGAAATAGCTGTAAAATCTCCATTTCCGACTAGATTAAATTATTATAAACCGCCAAAAAATGAACCAATGATCGTAAGAGATGATGGATATGTGCTTACTGGGGACCTTGGATATATGGATAACGATGGTTTTGTGTTTTCAATGGGACGAAAAACGGAAATCATAACAAAAGGGAACAAGAAAATTTATCCGTTTCTAATTGAAAAAGTAGCAAACGCCCATCCAAGCGTATTAGAAAGTGCTGTTTTTGGCATTCCTACTGATCAACCAAACGAGGAGCATATTAAAATTTGCTTGGTTCCAAAGCGAGGAAAAAAATTAATCCATAAAGAAATGTACGAATATTTAAGCGAAAATTTGGCATATTACATGATACCCCGTTATATAGAAATGAAAGATCGCTTGCGAAATTCTTCAAAACGCATTAAAAAATATTTATTAGTAAACGAATTTAACGATGAAAAAATTTATAAAAAGACTTGGGATTCTAGAACTGGAAAATTTTTAGCTTGAGAACAAATAAACGATCTTGCTTAAAATAACCGACAAATTTATTAACAAATTCGATTATGATCTAATAAAATAAGTGGGTTTTTATTTGTCTCAATATAGTCCACCTAAGAAAATAACATTATTAATATCTTTAATAATCGAAATCTTCGGGATTGTGATTGGGATTGCAGGTTCGTTACAGCTTATTGGTCCTTTTATTATAAGCGTGATCGGTCCCGTTGCGTTCGATATAGACGCCACTTGTATTATTATTGGATTTATATTAACTGCAATCGCTTGGATTGTCTTTTATATAGGAGTAAAATTTAGAGGCGTTTGAACTTAAGGGTTTATCGCTGATTTTTACATTGGAAATTTAAACATAGGGGATATGTGAACAGTGAAGCGCTTGAAAAGCTTAGATATCTTTAGAGGACTCAGTATGGTCTGGATGTTTGTAGGACATCTTTTAGAATGGTGGTTGCAAAATAATGCTCAAGATAGACTATTATACACGAATGCATTTTCAATATTCGATGTAATAGGTGCTGGAGCTTTTATATTTGTTTCAGGTATAAGTACGACTTTATCATATAGAACTCGCATATTAAAAAACGCAGAACGAGGTTTAATTGGAAAACTAACGGTAAGAAACGAATATTTACTTAGAGCGTTGTTTATATTGGTCTTAGCCTTGATATACAATGTTCCCATAGCAATTTTTACTGGAAATCTCTTTGACATCTGGATCTGGTATGTGCTTCAAACTGTTGCTATTTCATTACTTTTAGCGTGGCCGTATCTAAAAACGACAAAACAATTGAGATTAGCAGCGGCTATTGGAATAATTTTTACGAATCGCTTGTTGATAGGATTATTATCCGCTCATAAAGGAGAAAATAATACACTAGGCGTTTTATTTCACATATTATACAACGGCTATCCTATAATGGATCCTATATTAACTTTCTTTCCCTTCATCTTGATGGGAACTATTGTTGGAGATATAATTTACGAGAATCTTCTTATTGAAAATAAAGAATTGAGAAATAAAAAACTAAGAGAAAATTTATTGCTTCCTTGCCTCAGTTTAGGAGGATTTTTAACGATTTTAGGTATAATCTACGATTATCCCGAATTTTTAAACTCCCTTGAGAGATCATTTTCTTGGGTCCTTTATTCTATTGGATTACAATTGATTATCATATCAATTATGATCTATATTGAGGAAACTGAGATTATAAAAACGAAAAAAAGCTATAGATTTCTCTACTATTTTTCTTATTACTCGCTAAGTATTTTTTTGGTTCATAATCTGCTATATTTCGTGTTTTATAAAAAGCTCAGCGCTTCAATGGCCTTAATACTCGTTTCTATTACAGTTATTCTTATAGGATTTTTCTTAAGGTTCATTTACAAGAAGTTTGGAAGAAAAGCTTCTTTAAAATCCATTATTTCATGGTTAAGCGTGGAAGCAGCTAAAAAATTAGAAAAAAAATATTACAAAAATGCCATAGAAAAGTCAATGAGGGCAGAAAGTCTTTATTAATCTTTATT
>JAEOUI010000394.1 GCA_016839425.1 Promethearchaeota archaeon | reverse complement strand
TTTTTTCATTTCTCTCGTGATGGTGTCTCTCTCCTTAAGTAATTCGGGATATGTTCCTACTTGTTCTCCCTTGTTTATCAAAAACGACACGATTTCCTCCTCCTGTATTTGTGCGGCTAAATCTGCTGCTTTTTCGAAGCTTTTTTTGGCTTTTTTAAAATCCTTTGCCTTAAAGAGTTCTTCAGCAAGTTTCATTTCTGCTGCTAATTTATCCGGGACTTTTTCTCCAAGATCGATTAATTCTCGAGCCTCTTGTATTTTACCGTCATCGAGCATTTTTTTCGTTTTTTCGTTAATGGTTTCTACGATTAATTTTGGTTCTTTAAGCCTTTCCATTAAGCTTAAGATGGAGGTCATGTTCTGTTTCAGGACTTGAGTCAGCTTGTTCTTATCGGTTGAATAATTTTCAATCACATTAGATTCCATTTTCTCAACTAAGCTTTTCAACGATATTAACTCCTCATCGTCTTTCATTATGAATCCAAGGTAAAGATTGTTCTTCTTTATGGGTTCTCCTTCTATCTTGCTTGAATAGCCTTTTATATCGCCCTTCGTGGCGGTTGCATCTGTTAATTCCTTATCTACATGCTTTTTGGCTAATTCAATTAGAAAATCTTTCGAAATCTTTGTTTTAGTTAAATTAAACTCTGCAATGAGGTTTGGACCAAATGACTTGTCAATTTCGTACAAAAAAACTGCGTTAGGAGACATGATTATATTACTTACCGAATGTAATTGCCATATGTGTTAATATTATTATTGGTCTTAATAAATGATTTGTTTTATATTATATTTTTGATATATTCGAATCTTCAGACAATCAATGAGGATATGTTTTTAAAATAACAGAATGGAATATGTTATACTCTCAAGAAAACAATAAATATTTATCATTCTTCTAAATAAGTTAAAACTCAAGGAATTAAAGTGTGAATAAGTTGGGAGCATTAATTGAAGATACTTATTGCGAGGCATTTGAAGGATTAGTAGTGCAATTACAAGTAACGGCAAGCGACGAGCAATTTTTAAATAGAGCCGTTCATTCTTTTACGGCACTTCCCTCCACCGTTTTTGGAGACGCAGAAGGTGGTCTTGTCCGTTGGATATCAAAAAAAGAAACTATTGACGGGCGAATCGGAGCAATCGTCCAGCTCTGGGTCACTGGAACTAGCAAGAAGGCAGTCAATAAATTCTATGAACAATTAGGAAGGAGAATCCGGCAAGGAATTTTAGTAGTTCCTACCACGGCCGTTTTTAATCATTTTCCAAAAAAGACCGACACGAAATTCGATGTAATGAATAATGTTGGTCATTGTGGAGACGGATACGAATGGATTTTAAATAAATATGGGCGCGATTTAATTAATGTTCCAATAATGATGGGCAAAGATTTCCTCATTGAAAGAGAGATTTCCTATGATAAAGGCGTGATGGGTGGAAATCTATGGTTATTTTGCAATTCTGTCGCTTCGGGGATTAAAATTGGAAGAGAAGCTGTAAAAATAATCGCAGAAATTGACGATACTTGCACCACATTTGATGTTTGCTCTGCCGGATCAAAACCCATCGCTCCCAACGCAAAATATCCCGAAATCGGTCCTTCAACAAATCACCCTTTTTGTCCGACTCTCAAGGATAAATTGATTCCAAATGATTTTCAAGTTCCCAAAGGAGTTTCATCAATTCCTGAAATAATTTTCAACGCATTAGATCTTGAGATTATTAAAATTGCAATGAAAAATGTCATTCAAGGAGTCATTGAAATGGATGGATTGGTAAAGATTTCTGGTGGAAATTACGGTGGAAAATTAGGAAAATATAAAATCTTCTTGAAAAAATTATATATTTAAAAAAAAGTATTTTAATCTTCATAGACTGGAAAAGATAGAGTCGATGAGACTTCTCTGCTAGCAAATGGAACAACTTCTGCACATATTTCTGCTTTTGCATAAGCCATCCCTGCACATATTCCCTTTATCCTAACTATAAAACTTTTTGTATCGTGAGGATGCAAGATATTCCATGATTCTTCTCCATCAAATAATCCATGTTCACCTAATAACTCTGATTTCCCCCAAATTCTAAATGGATATATTTTTGCACAACCAGTTACACTAATCTGAACAACAACATTTTTAAGAGTATAATCTGAGCCATTTATTACTTGCACATCTAAAACTGCTATTTCTTTTTCATTAAACACACTTCCATCATAATTCCGAGGCTCAGAAATTAAAATAGTTACACCACCTAGTGCATTATACACTAACTCACGAAATGAAATTATTCTCTCCCCTAAAATATCATATACAGGACTATGAAAACTCATTTTTTTACTCTCCTAATTTTAATTGCTGTATTTTTATATTTCTTGAAACTGATAATTGTCGATTTAATAAATCCATCCGTTCAAGATGCTCTTTTTTTCTTTCTATTTCAGCATCAATATCAATGCCTCTTTCTTCCAAAACCTTCTTGAATTTTTCAATTTCTTGTTTTTCAGACATTTTACAACACTTTTGAATTTCGCTTTGCTGTTAATTAAATTTAGCATAATTATACATTTTTGTTAATATTTAAATCTTTACATTTCTGTAAATTCTCTATATATAAACTAGTTTAGAAAGAATATTTTAAATATTTTGTTTGAAATCTTTTCGCCACTTTTCAGCGTATTCTCGGATAGGATTTTCAGTTTTGAATAAAGACGGGGCTTCCTTTTCGATAGCATCTAACAAGTTAAGGAGATGCAAAATGGAGGATGATTCATTCATATCGCTTCGAGAAAGTAAATAAGATACGGGTTCCCTGCATTCTTGCCTAACATTTATAGCAAATGAGTTGAGAGTCTCAACTGATATTACTTTCCCAAGTATAAAATCTAAACTCGCTTCTGAAGCACCACAAGGGCTTTCAACCAATAGAGACGCTTTTTTAATTGTAGGAATATTGTTTTCAATAAAATCAATCTTGACATTATAAATTGGTGTACCAAATTTATAAAAATATTCGTCAACCTCTTGAATTCCCGTATTGGGAAGTGCATTACACATACTAAAAGGCATTGAAATACGAGGATTAAGTAATTTTTCTTGATTATAGAATCCTTCCCCAAAATTAATTGCTAGAATGGTGGGTTTCTGTCTTGAACAGATCTCACTTACGACATCTGGGTGTCTCACATAAACGATGAGAAGATCTGCTTTTCCGATTGCTTTTTCCACATCTGATTCGAGTTCAACAATGTCTAAGATCATTGTTGGATCCTCTTCTCTAACTGTGAGGAGGGTTGTTTCAGGGAATTTTTTTTTTATCACTTTTACTGCCCGATCTCCATATTTTCCGTCAGTAAGTATGAGGATTTTCATAATAGTTTTCTTAATTTTTAAAGTATAAAATGTCTTAGTCTTATTAACTCAAGATTTAATAAAAAGAATAGGATAATATCTCATAATTTTGAAGCTTTAAACCTTTAAGGACTTGTTTAATACTTGAATTATTAGAAATAGCATTATTGATAATGCAAATATTGTTAATTTATTTATAACCTAAAGCATCGTTCTTTATTGTTCTCGGAGGAAAAGGCTCGTCCACCAAAGTCTTATATTTTTCTGCAAATAATCTCCTAATATCATCTATAGGAACGGTCTCGTGTATCCCCCTATCTTTCACATACTCAACATATGTGTTTCCTTCTAAATCAATGGAGGAAAACAAAGCGTCGTTCTCTCCATCAAACTCTACCATTGGTAAGAATCCTCCTTTAAGTGCCGTATTCTTGTCAAATATCGGAGCCAATTTAATCCATCTTCCATCAATGTACACTTCGCTGTATGCGTGATAATGGAAAACCTTCGTACCCATAAGCTCAACAACTTTAGAAGAGATCTTATGATTAATAATATCGACGGCGTGGATGCGGGCAGGTAAACCTATAGCTCGAGCAAATGAAGAAAGTAAAACAGACTTTGAAAGGCAAAATCCGTATTTTCTTCGAAGAGTAACGCTTGCTTTGAAATTTGCTTTTATTTTCGGTACATAGGACATCATATTATACTTGATTTCGTCCCTGACCCAATAGAATAAAGCTATTAATTTCTCCTTGTCGCTTGACAAATCCTTTACTATTTCAAATGCTTTTTGCCTTACCCTTTTTTTATTAAAATCAAAAAATTCATTTGGTTGAAGATATTCATTCAGACTCAATTAAATCTCCTTTAAACGCTTTTATTAAATGATTGGTTTAAAATATGTATTTAGTATATTTATGAAAATATAATATCTTAAATAATTTCATTTAAGATATATTGCAATCAAAAAAAACCATACTTTTGCTATTATTTATCTAAAAAATAAATAACTATTTAGATTTTTTTATCGACTCCTCGATTGAACTTATTTATTTTTACTAATTTAATTATCATGTTTATTGCGTAAGTAATTATTTCAGCTCGGTTAATCAGATAAAATATTAACTCGATTGATGGTTTATTAATGATGCAAAAAATTTATAAACGAACAATGTTCAACTATTAAACAGGCGAGATTTTACATAAATGTAAAAGACCTGCCAATTTTTAAAAATGTGATAAAAATGGAAATGGAAAAACATAAAATAGCTACCTCAATCGTAGCAATTGGGTTAATATTTGCAACTATTATCATACAAAATCAACCAATTTGGGTAAAGGATGATGGTTGGGATTTAATCATTAAAGCTCGAGCAAGTTATCCATATCCAGATTTAAGGGAATATTATTGGGAAAAAGTTCCAAAACAGCTGCCTAACGACGAATACGATAGAATAGGATTATGTAGGGTTGTTGATTGTAGTACGAAGACTGGAGATGTTGTTTTTATACTTCCTGGAACATGGAGTGCTGGCAGTCAATTAATAGGGCAGCGTGATAGCGATTTTTATTATACTAGAGAAGAAAGTCGAGCTTACGCTCTTTATCTCGCCAACAGGGGTTTCGATGTTTTCTCAATAAATTATCGAACTTATTATGTACCCGATACAATAGATAAATCCGAGACCGATTTTATGATGGACTGGGGATGGGATCAATGGATAAGCGATATAGACGAATGTGTACAAAAGATTAAGGATATTACTGGAAAGCGCAAGATATTTATGGCTGGGCAAAGCTTCGGTGGTGGCGCAATGGAAAACTATGCGGCCCTACACTGGAAGCATAATTTGAAAGGATTAATAGGTCTTGATGGTGGAAGTGGGGGAAAAAATGCAGCAATTACTACTAATACTCATAATTTGAGCGCTGCTTTAGAAGCAGTCCCTTCAGGAGGTTGGGCTCAGGAAGCACCATTTCATCTCTGCTGGAAATATGCTTATCAATTTCCTGGTGCGCCTGCCATTGATCCATATACAATGCTACCACCAATACCTGCTCCTGCTTTTAATAACATTTCAGAATTTGGAAAGTTTTATCTCACAACAATGACGAATTTATCAAATATGTCTGGGGGTTACGGTACGATAATGCCAATGTTGAGTATTCTATCCGGTTTGACTAAGTTCTTCCCTACAAGACTAGGAATTGAAACGGCAAATTTTCGAGATTGGAACTGCTCAACGCAAGTAACTACCGATTTCGATGAATATATTATCAATATAGATCTCCCCTATTTTGGCGTGCATAGTGGTATGAGTGGACTTAATACTTTCTTGTATGGAACTGCAAATCCCTCTGACTTTACAGCGTTCGACTTACCATATTATCGACATTTGGATATATATGCTGGTGAACATATGGAAGAAGATATTAGTGAACCACTGGTAGAATGGTTAATTGCTCATGGATGAACAAACATATAAAGAAACTAACAAACCGATTATAAAAAGAGTTTAAATAAAATCTAAATTGGATAATCATAAATTCTCTTTTTTTTTATTATATACAAAATAAATTTTTTAATTAGCGTAAAAATCTTTACTTATTAGTTAAGATATTCATTACCTTTTTCAATAAGATTTAGCAAGACCGTAAGATTAAAATTAAGCAAAAATGAATGAAAAAAAGACAAAAAAAAGAAGAGCTAGAAGTCTAGAAGAAAAAAATAAGAAATATGAGAAAATTCTAGAAGAAGGAGAGAAACTATTTTTAAAATATGGTCCAGAAGGCACTAAAATGAGGACTTTGGCAAAAAATTTAAATGTATCTCTGGCTAATCTTTACAATTATATAACCAGCAAAAGAGAACTCTGGTTTGCTATTCGTAAAAAAAAGCTTTTAGAATATATTGATATGAGGGAAAGAGCTATAGAACCATATAAAAAATCTTTAGTAGAATTAACTGAAAAATGGGGTGAATTTTTCCTTAACTTCGCTGCTGAAGATTATGAAAGATATAAAATGATTTGGAATGTCCCTCCCCCTAATGACGATAAAGTTGGACCTGTAGAAAAAGATTTCATAAATTCTAAATTATTTGATTTATCAATAGACTATATAAGAGAAGCATTTCAAGCGGAAAATATAAATCAAGAAGAAATTTTTGAATATTTCCTTTTTTTATCTGTTATTTTTTATGGGACCGTTTATATCGAAAGGTTTCTTCAATATATGAATAGATCTTTCAAGGGGAGCCCTCCTAATATCTCTGTAGAGAAATTTCGAAAATATGTGCTTAAAAAACTTAGGTTTATCGCTGAAGCTAATTTTGAATAATTTTTCTAAAGAAAACCTTTTTTAACTTAAAAAATAATTGAAAAAGAAAATTTGACTTCTTAATCTAAGCTTTCAGAACGAGCAAGGAAAATTAGTAAGTCTTATGTTAGCTTTCTCCATATAAATTTACTCTTTAAATTTTAAATCATTAAGAAATCGATTGAAAAAGGCTCATTTAAGATTAAATCAAGAAGGAGATACATAAATTTTATATAGGAATAAAAAGTAATAATATTTGAAGAAAGGAAGCCTTTTCTGAGCTTTTTTTTCTTAACATGCTTGAAACATTTTCTTGTTATTGAAATTAGGATGATCTGCGATGACTTCTCGAAAGGAACGAACTGAAAAAATAAAAGAGGAAAAAAGGAGTTTATATCTGGTCGCCGCAGTCGAAACTTTTCAGAAGAAAGGATTCAACGACACTAGAGTTAAAGATATCACGGATTTAGCTGGAACTTCTGTCGGAAATTTTTATCGGTATTTCAACAGCAAGGAAGAAATTTTCGAGACTCTAATTGAAGAATTTTATATAGATATTATGGATAAATTAGAAAAGCTCTTAAAGTACGATGTACCTCCCGTGAAATTGATAAAAACACTCTATAGGGAATATATCTGCGTTTTCAAACAACATGGCAATGCGGCCTTAATTTTTGTCAATCAAATGGGTGGAATTAATCAAAAATACGCAAAAATGAAGGAAGAGTACCTTCAACAAGGTTATAAGACTGTTGAAAAGATAATTACAAAGCTGCTAAATGTTGGCTTTATCCGCCCCCAAAATCCAAAATTAACTGCAATGATATGGGTGGATTTATTATTCCAAACATTTAGTTATGGGGCCAAGACTGGTTTTGAGCTTTCAGATGAAGAGTACATAAACGACTTGGTCGATTTCCTCGTAAAAGGAACAGTTTCTAAATGAATAATTAATAGAAATTTAATTATTTTAAGCAGATTAAATAAATCAAAAATAATCCATTAATCACGATCAAGTAAATACTTAATAATAAAAAAGAAGATAGTAATGCAACGTCATGACAAATATTGTAATTTACTTGATCAATGGATTTAGTGCTCTATTACTTTTTATGACCGCCTTGATCTTGTTCTTTAGGGATTTTTATCGGTATAAGTCTCATCATATCACATTACATCTTTATGGAATGGTTATTTATCTCGTGACTGCATTTAGTTTTACTGGCGTGGTCATGT
>JAEOUI010000393.1 GCA_016839425.1 Promethearchaeota archaeon | reverse complement strand
TGTTGTATTTTTATTAAATACCGTAAAAATTACAAAAAAACGGACGAGATTGAAAAAATGAAATAGCGTTTAAAGTGAGATTAATCCAAAGAATTTAAAAGAATTTTCGTCCATATAATGCGACTTATTAGATCTATCAAGATAAAGATAATTAAAAATGGATGGGCATAAAATTAGCTTGATTTTTCCTTGCGAGCCAGTTCAGCTTTCTTGTCCATAATTGCAATGTAGGTTCCAATCGTATTTTTTGGTGGTACAACTTCGACTTCCTTTTTCTTGAGTGAAAGTGCTTCTTCAGAACAGGAGGCAACGCAAGCTCCACATCCAATGCATCTCTCTAGATTAATTATGGCGTCATCGTCAACGCTAATAGCGTCCATGTTGCACCTATCCATGCATAAGCCACACCCAACGCAGAGTTCATTGTTAACCTCAGCGTAATAGTTAGTGGCGAAAAATTGAGCTGGTTTTTCTAATTTTTTTTGATTTTTTAAAACTTCGCAACAGCATCCACAACAGCAGCAAATGGCCATCGGCCTTTGTGAGTTTCCTGGTTGAATGACTAAACCTGCATCCTCTGCTTTTTGAAGTATTTCGTAGGCTTCTTCCTTGGTGATTTGCCGGGCTTGCTCTTTTTCGAGATAAGTTTTTGCAGCAGATCGAAATTGGAAACAAAGTTCTCTCATTTCGGTTTTCTTGCATGGATCTCCTTTTAGGTCTTCTGCTTGCCTGCAAACACAATTAGCCACGCTTATGACACCATCAGAATTTTCGATAATGGTTCTTAATTCATCGTATGTACTCACATTTTGCTCGACAGTTATGCTCTTCTCGATGGGAATGGTTCGTAATTGTGGTATTCTTGCCTTATTAAACTCGTCCATAAACGCTTCTTCGTAATATTTTTCGAAGTATTCTACGAATTCTGGGGTTAACTTGTTTACTTGATATTCAAAAAAACCAATAGCCAATGGTGCACTCGAATAGAATTTAACTTCCTCTCCTTCTTCAATTCTCATGCCTCTATTTATAAGCCCTTTGAAATACATTTCATCCAATATGTTTTCGAGTTTTTCAAGAGATAGATCCAAATGCTTAACTCTTTTTTGAATCTTTTTTATAGAATCGGGTGCAAAATTTAATACAGAACCGATTTCTGCTTCGATAGGCGTAAAAAGACACTGCAAGAGCTTGATTTCAACTCCAGATTCCGTTGGAGGGTACCCTACGGGCATCTTATCCAAATGCAACGCTAATTTCTTAAAGATATCTTGATCTATTTCGGTCATATTCTGATACTCTCGATTATTTATTAAATAAGTAAACTCTTCTTAATCTATAAATTTCACTCTCATAAAAAGAACATATTTTATTAAGATCTCGTTCTCAGTTTTTAAACCAATGAATCCTATTATGGAAGTTTTACATTTAATGCTTTCAAGTCGTCTATTAATTTTTCCGTATAGCAATAGAGTATGGTTTTAAATCCTAAGGATTTGGCTAATTTTGTGCTCGTCTTTTCATCATCGATAAGAATAGCTTCGGAAGGATCGCACTTTATATGATTCAATAATTCAGTGTAAAAGTCAACATCCTCCTTATTCTTTTGATAATCGAAACTGAAAACTGTATCGTCGAAGTATTTTAAAAAACCACACTTTTCTTCCAAGTATTCCACGCGCTCTTTAATGTTTCCACTGAATACGATCAAACGGTATCGATTTTTTAATTCTTGGACTAATTTTTCCATTCCATAATGAACGCAATAAGAACCAAACCAAATGTATCTGATGTGTTTTTTTTCTTTAGTGTCTAATCCCAATTTTTGTACTACTCGTTCTTCAAACTCATCAAGACTTATTAATCCTTTTCTCAAGAGACTACCATCTGAATTGTTTTTATCTTTAAAAATGTCATTGATTAAATTGAAGTCATTAATATTATAATTCTCTTTTATTATTTGTTTGGCTAAAATAGTCCCTCGAGTGAAATAAACACCCCCCAAATCAAAAATAATTGTCTTAATAAATTCTAATTTTGCCATAAATGCATTATTAGATTAAAAATAATAAATATATCATTCAATTGCAGGATATAATTATTTAAAATATTTTCGATTAGGAGTGATTTCTGAATAGCTTTAATCCACATATTCTTTATAGAGAAACTGAAGATGGGAACGAGTTAATAGTTTAGAAATTAATAATAAACTGGCGTATTTTAATAAAATCTTCAAATTGTTTTTGTTTAAAATAATCGTCGAATGTTTGTTTAAAAATATCTTCCATTATATTAATTCCTAAATTTAAGCCTTCCTTCTCTTTAGCTAGCAAGAGCATGTATTTCGAAGTTGAAACAATATAATATCCATTCGTTGAAAAGTCCGTATTAATGTGATTACTAAGGATTTCATTTGTGTTTTCAATTTGATCTCCGGTTGTAAAAAGCACGATCAAATAATTTTCAGAATATTCTTCCTTAATATATGTATCTCTTATACCTGACGCAACGAGAGAGTTCTTGGTGTATTCCTTGAAGAGATTTTGAAGTCGAGTTATTTCTCTCCTAAATATATTCT
>JAEOUI010000584.1 GCA_016839425.1 Promethearchaeota archaeon | reverse complement strand
TATTTAAATTAAAAAAAAATTTAATTTAGAAATTGTTGTTTATCTTTTTAGTTTTTTTCTCTTGATGTTCCAACTCAAGAACGCGCTAAGACCTACAATCCCAACCAGCATTACTACGATTAACCCTGGGGTTAGCGGGGCGTCAATGGGAGGCATCTCAATGACAGTAACCTTTACAGTGATCGTGTCAGATAGTCCATAACCATCCATAAAACAGATGGTAAAAACATGCTCTCCCAAGGATAATCCATCAGCATAAATATTTAGTGACGATCCAGGAGTCCAATCGTAAAAATGTACTTTATAGATATCAAAATCATCAACATAGTACGCATACATCGGGCGCTCACCATAAATGGTGTCAGTTACCGAGCATGTAATCCAATTTCCCGTCGTTCCATATATAATAGTTACTTCTACTGGTTGGCTTAACACGGGCTCATCGTTCCACTTGACAGTGACTACTCTTACGACTTCGTTACTCCAATCGCCGTCAGCGTCTTGAACTCGCAACCTCACTTCAAAAGTGCCATCAACTAAGTATTGATGCGTTGGATTTAGTCCATTAGAAATGGGACTACCATCGCCAAAATTCCACGAATAGGCTAGGGATCCATCACCTTGGGTACCTGTGTAGGTGAATTTAACACTTTGACCTCTATATATATTATCTGTACTCAAAATAAAATCTGCGATGGGATAAAATTCCGCCATCGTTGTAAACGACCACGTGGGTGAAGTTGTAGAAGCCGTCCCATCATCAACTACCACATACCAATTATAGGTCGTGCTCTCAGATAATCTTGACCAGGTTGTGAGTGCTAGCTCGTCGCTGGCTACTCCGGATATGGTCCTAATCAAGCTATCGTCGCTTGCATCGTAAAAAGAAACATCCATTAAATCATCATTGGAATCAGTAACACGCACACATAATGTAGGATTATAATCGTGAAGACTATTAGGTGAATAACCCCATATCAAAGGTAGAGCGTTAGTTGTAAAAGAAAATGTAGCTGATCTTCTCGATGTAGTTCCATCCTCAGCTACAACATACCAAAAGTATCTTTGATCCTCAGATAATCCTAACCAAGACACCGATGCTGTTTCTCCGCTGATAACTCCCGTTTGCGCGTCGATCAAGCTGCCATCGCTTGCGTCGAAGAAAGAAACATTCATTAGATAATTTTCAGGATGTGATACTTTCACACTTAAAGTAGGGTTCGTGTTCACTCCTTTAGTAGCTCTGTTTTCCGGTGAAGGATTAAATATATCAGGACATGGCCCAAAGAGATTAGCGGCACTAATTCTTCCCCATCCGTAATATTCATCAAATCCCGCCTCTCCGAGATCAACTGCTTTACTTTTAATCAAATCTTCAATCTGACTTGAGGTATAACTAGGGTAGTGGCTTTTTATTAAAGCGGCAAGTCCTGCAACATGAGGGCATGCAAATGAAGTGCCTGAAACAGAAGTGTACATGTTTCCTGGCACCGTGGACCAAATGTTTACTCCAGGAGCGGCAACATCAATCCAATCGCCATAATTAGATTCCCATGCTTTTAAATCACACCAATCAGTTGAGGACACCGTGAATACACCTGGATATACAGAGGGATAATGATCGCTATCTGTATTTCCATTTCCCGCTGAATTAACTATCATAACACCCTTACTAATCGCATAATCAATTCCTTCTTTCATTGTTGAATCTGGTTGATAACCACCCAAACTAAGGCTAATTATATCTGCACCTTGATCTGTTGCATGTATCAATCCAGATCTTAAATCTGAAGAGGAAGCACGGTTTGTTGCAGCATCTACGACTTTTTCAGCAAAAATGGAGACCTGAGCCATTCCCGCGATCCCTATAGAGTTATTTATGACTGCAGAAATTATTCCTGCACACATAGTTCCGTGACTCATATCGTCCATTGGATCAGTATCATCATTAACCCAATCATACCCAATGGGCAGATAATTAGCACTCAGATCGGGATGGGTATAATCAATTCCAGTATCTATGACCGCAACTCTTACATTACTTGATCCCGCCTGAAAGTCCCACGAGTTTTCCATTCCAATAAGTTGCATATCCCATTGGCGAGATTCATAATAGTAGTCATTTGGTGTATAATCTAATTCAAGAAGGAAGTTTGGTTCAATATACCTGATGCCTGGAACATCCATTAATTCGTCTAAGATACCATCAATGAATTTTCCGTTAAAATTTAGTGGAATGTAGATAAGATTACTGGTTGAATATAATTCTTTATATATCTCAATGTCGTATCGAGTGAAAATCTCAATTTGTTGGGACGTAAACTCTGAACTTTCTCTTTTTATTATGAATTCTATTTTATTGTCTTCTCGAACTTTCACCAGACTATCATCCCTAAAAGATATTCCACTTCTTATTTCGACCGAAGTGAGTTGACATCCCACTTGTTCCACCTTTAGAATTCTTATCTTATATCCCGTGATTTCGTCAACAATTTCGCCGAGATTTTCGTTATCAAAATCAGAAAAGTCGAATAAAACTTCCACATTCAAATTATCGTTTCCTGAAATTGAGCTTATCGAATTATTTCTAAAATCCAATAAACTAGATACATATGGACTGAATAATATTATCAAAACACTAGAAATAATCACCAGAGTTGTGTTTTTTTTCAATTTTTGTATTTTCATTGATTTTTCGCATAAATATTTGCTTTTAAAGATTTTTAAAAATCATTTTATAAGAAATGAAATTTGATTGTTAATTTAAAGGAATGTGGGTATTTTATGCAATACAAGATTCTCTATGATTAAAGATAATGAAAAATTAATACTGTTTTCAAAAATGGGGTTTGAAATTACTATGAATAATACGGTCCAATTTATTGAATCGATTTAAATATATTTGAAATTAATATAATCAAGTGAATAGATTAATTTATTAGATGATAGATAATGTTCAATAATAAAAAAAGAAATTTATGAGTTCCAAAGGGTTCACTACTGCAAAAATTACCCACATTCCTTTATATATTTTCTTGATTCTTTATTTCTATAAGTAATATAGAAAAAACAATTGATAAAAATCATGGAATCTGGTAAATTCTTTCTCGATGTATTAACTACTTTTAATAAAGTGAAAAAATTCAAGAGGAAAACTAAATTCTTTTCAAGAGGATACGATATTCTAAAAAAACACAATTTTTTTTTTTGGTATAGAGATTTAGATTATGTCTCCGGGTCAGAAACCTCCTTAAATGGAGAGAAAATGATAACAATGGACAATTACGATTATCTTGGTTTAGGACACGATCCAACGATAAAAAAAATTGTCTCAGGAGCAATTAAAAAATACGGCTTGAGTACTGGAGGATCGCGATTACTTTCGGGTTCCACGAAATTACACGAAGAATTAGAAAAATCTTACGCTAAATTTAAGGGAACCGAATCGTCTGTAATTTTTAACAGTGGATATGATGCGAATATCACCACGATTTCATCGTTATTTGGAAAGGATGATTTGATAATACTTGATAGATTCGCTCATGCTAGTCTATATGACGGAGCTAAGCTTTCAGGTGCTAAAATTAAACGGTTCGAACACAATGATATTGAATCACTCTCAGAGAAATTAGAAACTTCTAATGAATATAATAATACACTAGTGATATTGGATGCAGTTTATAGTTCCACGGGCGATCTTGCGAATCTACCTGCATTAATTAAAATCATAAAAAAAAATAGGGCAATTTCAATGGTAGATGAAGCTCATTGTACGGGTGTAATAGGAAAGACAGGAAGGGGAATTGACGAACATTTTGGAATGAAAACCGATGATGTTGATATTTGGATGACATCATTTGGTAAAGCAATTGGAAGCCATGGTGGATGTATAGCAGGTAGTAAAGATATTATAACCTACTTGAAAGTATTTGCCCGTTCTTTTATATTTTCTGGCAGCTTGCCAACAGCAATAAATGCTGGAACATTAGCATCATTAAATCTTATTAAAGACAATTATAGCAGAAAAAAGAAGTTATGGAAAAATGTAAAACAATATAAAGGTGGTCTTGAAGAATTAGGTCTTGATACTATGGGTACAGAATCTGCCATCATTCCCATTTTTACAGGAAAGGAAGATATTTCGATAAAAATGGCAAAAATATTAAATAATGAAGGTATTTTTGTTTGTCCTTATATATATCCAGCAGTCCCCAAAAATTTATCTCGGTTCAGAACTTTAATTACAGCAAATCATACTTCAGATGAAATAGATCTTGTTTTAAAAGGATTTGAAAAGGCAATGAATAAAGTTGGATTATAATTGCATTTTATTTTTATTGAAAGGTCAACCATAATGCAAGAAGACAAAAATAGATTCAATAGAATGTCAGAGGTGTACGATAAACTTGGAAAATATCTCGTACCGAGATACGATTTTCTTCAGGACGAAGTCTTGAATCTTTTAAATTTTAATCAACGAGATCCCATTACGATTGTTGATTTAGGGGCTGGAAGCGGCATTTTTCTTGAAAAATTATTAAAATATTATCCAAAAGCTCGGTGTTTTTGGATCGATTTCTCTGAAGATTTTTTAAAAGTGGCAAGAGAAAGATTAGATCCTTTTAAAAATAGAATCGAATTTATTTTATCTCCATTGGAAGAAAATTGGGAAAAGAAAGTTAACGAGGGAATTCAACTCATTATTTCAATGTCAGCAATTCACCACTTAGAAAGTCTTCAGAAAAAACAACTTTACAAAAGGATATATGATGTGTTGGAAGAATCTGGATGGTTTTTCAACATTGACGAGATGATGACAGTCAATTTTGATGCTCATGTTAATAATTTAAAAAGATGGTATGAATATGGAAACGAAATGAGAAAAAAAATTCCAAAAGATTTGCAAACGGATTACGAAATTTTACTACAACACTTTAAAAAATGGAAGGTTCGGAACATAGACAATATCGATAAACCAAAATCGAAAGGAGACGATATTCACGAAAGTTTCTTAGGACAACTTAAATGGCTTGAAGAGATTGGATTTAAGAATGTAGACCTCTTTGTCAAATATCACCTGTGGTGTATGATAGGAGGACAAAAATAAAAATCCACTTCAATGAATCTAATAATAATAAAATTTTATTAAAAACTATTGGGATAATTTCCTATAAAAGAACTCAGAAGATTGATTTCTTTAACTCTTCTTTTATTTACTTTATCAATTTAAATGAATAAGAATAATTTAAAATGTTTATTGTTAGAAATTTTTATCTAGTCCATTCAAACGATTTCTGTTTTTCATAAAAAATAATAGAATTTTTTACCAAATTCATAATTTGGAATGATTATTCCCAAAAT
>JAEOUI010000392.1 GCA_016839425.1 Promethearchaeota archaeon | reverse complement strand
CTTTGTATATTACAACCTCAAAATTTTTAAACTTAGAATTAAAACCACATCGGGAATATACAATTAACGACATTTTGGAGATGTTATTATGACCGAAAACACGAAACAAGATTATAGAACGCTCGTAAATCAGATGGGCAAGAAAGCTTTCACCCTCATGAAAATGCAGGAATACGGTTTTTGGCCGAAAGACCTACCCACTCCTTACGAAAAGCAGTTAAACGAAACCCCCGAGCAATATTCGAAGCGACAAGCGCTTGTGGAGGATTATAAGAGTATTATTGATAGAATTTCAGAATTGTACAAGGAAAAGCAAGATATTAACGATAAATTAAGAGATTTACGAAAGAAATACGACGAAACTTGGGATATAGAACGAATACGAAAAGATATCGCTCAAACAATCATGAAAGAATCCATCGCTCGTCGGGCCGAAAGAAAAAAACAGAAAGAACTAGAACGGCAGGCGCGATCGGAAGCGTGGAAGAAGAAAAAAGCTGAACAGATCGTTTTTATTGGAAAGGGATATTCCTCCTTCTTATATGACATGGAAATAAATGAGACAAAACTTGATTCTCAAGGTTTACCTGTCATTAAAACCGACACGGAACTCGCCAATTTCTTGGAGATAGAATACAAAAAGCTAAGATTTCTGACTTATCATAGAGATGTGGTAACTGTGGATCATTATCACCGATACACCATCCCTAAAAGAAAAGGCGGAACTAGAAACATTGCGGCGCCAAAATTCTTATTGAAATCCGTTCAAAGAAGAATTTTAGACGGAATTTTAGCTAAATTCGTTCTTTCCCAGCAGGCGCACGGCTTTATAAAGGAAAAGTCCGTTGTTAGCGGTGCACGAATTCATAATACTAAACCGGCTCTTGTTATTAATATGGATATGGAAAATTTTTTCCCCACAATATCGTTCGAACGAGTTCGGGGGATATTTAAATTAGCGGGATATTCGGGATTTATATCTTCTTTATTGGCAATGTTATGCACCTATTGCGAGCGAATTCCTATTGAAATAAAAGATAAAATGAGATATATCGCAACTACTAAGAGGATCCTGCCTCAAGGCTCTCCCGCAAGTCCGATGATAACTAATATTATTTGTAGGAGGTTGGACCAAAGATTAAACGGACTTGCCACAAAATTTGGATTTACCTACACGAGATACGCTGATGATATGAGCTTCAGTATCAATGAAGAGAATAATGTGAAAGTAGGGAGATTCTGTGGATTGGTTTCAAAAATCGTAAAAGACGAGGGATTTGAAATTAACAAGGAAAAAACCCGATTTCTAAGAAAAAATAACAGGCAATCCATCACGGGAGTTGTTGTCAACAACGAGCAACTCGGAATTACTCGATCGTGGATGAGACGGTTTAGAGCGGCAATTCACAACGCAAATAAATTAAAATCAAATGGAGTATTACCCATTGAATTAAAAAGAGAGATCTCTGGAATGGTCGCTTGGGTTAGAAGTGTAAATCCCGAACGGTACAAGAAAATAATAGAATCTGCAATGGAGGTTCTTAAATAATATTTATTTCAAGAAAAGAACTCAATTTATATCCTTGGCCTTCACGCCTCAGCGTTACGCCGCGGTTGAAACTTGCCAAGCACACGACATCTGGTCGCGCGCAACTCGCGTCGCTACATATAGTGTGCCGATTGAAAATGGAGCCTACGGTTATGCGACTATCGGCGTGCTCTGCTGAAGTGTCACACTCAGTAGTATGCCTCGTTAGCAAGAAATTCATTTTTTTATTCATTTAATTAAAAATCCATTAACACTAACAACAAGTGAATTTATTAATAATCGATCATAATATTACCTAAGTATTGGATTTCTTGGCCTTTATGCCTCGGCGTTGCGCCGCGGTCGAAACTTGCCAAACATACGACACCTGGCTGTGCGCAACTCGCGTCGCTACATATAGTGTGCCGATTGAAAATGGAGCCTTCGGTTATCGGACACTATATGCGCTCTGCTGAAGTGTCACACCCAGTTGTGAGAATCGTTAGCAAGAAATCCATTTATTTTTCTTTTATAAGATATAGTAATGAAATAAAGCACAATTTTCATTCATTAATTCCCATAATGTGAGAAAAATTATCGTAAAAAACCTTCTTAAGCGTGCTTTCTTCTAAATTCAGGCAGCAGATCTTACTAATCTCTATATCGGGAGGGTTTGCGGCGGGAGCGTCAGAACCGAAAATAACTCTATCCTCACCCATTGCCTTGATAAGTGATAGTATCCCAAACGGTATCGAGACGCTCGTTTCAAAATATACATTTGGTGTGTTCGAATCGCGTGCAAAGAAGCGAACCAAGTTTACACAATATTCCATCGAAAAAGCTGCGTGACCAATGATTAATTTTAATTCCTTGAATTTTTTGGCAAGGCGGTAATAATCCTTAACATGGGCTTGTTTTTGAAAGAAAAATCCAGACCCAGAGTGGATATATAAAGGAATATCGTACTCAATGCAAAATTCCGCTAATTGATGAAAATCGTTTGGCGCCTTGAGAAAATCGATATATGGATGCGTTTTAACACCTTTAAAATCATACTCAAGAATATATTTCTCTAATAAAGACCAATCGTCGTTGGTTGCAATTCTGGGATTAAACCAAAAGAATCCATATATTCTATCTGAATTTTCCTCAACTAATTTTTTAACTTGCTCGTGATTGTATTGTTTTTTTGCCACGAATTCGTCCAAGAAACCTTGAATATCGTTTATATCTTTAGATTTATTAATAGCGTTTAAATTCGCGTCTTGATTTAATGTTGTTACCGCAGCCTTATTAATTCCGTGTTGGTCCATTAGCTCAATTAGGGATTGTTCTCGTTGTTTAAAACGACCTGCGTGGTGCATGTGGGCGTCAAATATTTTTAACTCTTCAGCCATTTTTAAATGTCACAATGACTTGTTTTAAGAATGTATATTTAATTAAATAAAGACGATAAATTAAACTAAACTATAAAAAAAAAGGAATTTTTTAAAAAGTTATACAATAGCTTTCGTGGGAATTTTTTTAACAACAGTTTCATTGAGGAACTTAACAAATGTTTTGGGATTTTTCCTGAGAATCTCGTTAAAAGTGGGCGTGATTTTTGCTGCTAATCCTTTTCTTACCGGTTCATAGAAAGATAACATAAATTCAATATTGTCTTTTGAAATGCCCTTGTTCTTGAGAAGTCTTCTCATTTCTTCTTCGTTTACATCAAGATATTCGATATCTCTCTTTAAAGTTTCAGACATTGTCGATGCAACTTCTTGATGAGTGATTGCCTCGTTCCCAGTAATTTCGTATATTTTATTTTCGTGATCTGGCTCCGTAAGGATGGTTGCTAAGAATTCGGCAACATCTCTTGAATCAATGAAACTAGTCTTTCCCTCACCTGCGGGTGCCCTAATAGTTCCCTTGCTATATCCATCAGAGAGAAATCCCGTAGTGAAATTCTGCATAAAAAAGTTAGATCTAACAATCGTGTAAGAAATTTTCATTTTTTGAATTTTTAATTCGATTTGTCTGAAAGGATTAGTTTCATTCCGATCTACCCCAAGAGCAGATAAGAACACCAAGTGTTTAACATATCTTTTAGGAATGTAATCTAGAAAGGGTACTAGCATTAAATACATGTTTGATTCGAAAGGTGGGGCAATTATTAACATACGATCCACATCATTAAGTGCCAATTCAAATCCATAAGGAGACAGATAGTCAAATTTTACGACATCTTTAGAGAAGAATAATCCCATTTTTTTAGCTTTTTTGACGCTTCTTATGGCAATTTTTACGAGTGCTCTTTTTTCGAGTAATGATTGCATGGTTTTAAATCCTATATTACCTGTTGCACCCGTTACGAGAATTTTTTCTATCATGATCATTTCCTCGTTCCTTTTACATTTGTGTCTAAGAAAGATATTTAAATCTTAGGATTTATAGAAAGATGATTGAGAAAATTGAGTTAAAAAATAATAAATAAAAAATTTAATCGACAATCTATCTTAAAATAGATTATAACATATGTTCAATATTTTTTAAAGAAAGAAAAAAAAAGAAGATTAAGTAGGAGAAAAAAATTGGTTAATATCGTTTTAAATTATTCTTTTGCTGTCTTAAAATAAGTCCTAGTAAGACGAAAATTGTCATAAAAAGAACACTACTAATTACGAGTAAGTCATATCCTGGAACAATTTGCTCTCCTCCTCCTGGATTTGAATCAGAACCCTTGATCACTTCTACTTCTGCGTGATTCACATTTCCAGCTACATCCATAACATAAAATCGAATAATAACAGTTCCGTCGTCCAATTCGTTCCAGGCAGTTGAATCAATCGTGCCACTTGTTCCAGAAAATTCAATAGGATCTCCGTCGTTTAAAGTGTACCAAGTCGTAACAACATTTGCTTCAGTTATTTCTAGACTATATACTGGTGCCGAATCACATTCCTGTCCACTCGTTGGCGAAATAATCGAGATCAGTGGCGCCTGAGTGTCTTTAAATATAGAAACACTTGTACTTCTCTGATTTCCTAAGGAATCGTTTGCATAAAAAGAGATCTCGATTAATCCGTCCTCCAATCCACCCCATATAGTTGAATCTATTGTTCCCGTGCTTGTTCCATTATCTCCTGAAAGGAAGATTGGTGATCCTCTATTAATCTTGTACCAAGAAGATTCCACATCGGTTCCTTCAATCCAAATGTTGAAAGCAGGCGGAGTTGAATCACATACATCACTGTCTAGTGGTAGGTTGACAGTAATGTTTGGTCCAATCAATTGAGACCACGCCACGAGAACAAATTCAATCGATGAACTACTGTTAATATAGTGTAATAGAACTCCCGTTGTCGTGTCAAATCGGACTTCTGTATCAGTAAGGACCGTGAAATTTACATATTCACATAAAATTCCACCATAAAGTCCAGTTTGCGTTCCAAAATTTAGAATAGCCATGTCTATAATGTTTGAAGGAATTACCAATGGAATACCATTCGGACCAGAAGCGTTAAGCATTTGATTTTTTAAAGGTATAGAATTCTCCGTAAAAATGGTTCCAATAGGAGAAAGCGGATACTCAGGAACATCAGTCACCAAGATTCCAGTGAAATTTTGATGCGTGCTCCCTTCTAATGTTTCATAAGTCCACTCGTCTTCAGCCTCAACAAGATATTGAGGGCGATCCATCATTTCCCAACTAGAAAGAATATATTCGATAGTATCCGTGCCATAGATCATTAACATGTATAACACGACGCCTGTTTCTGTATCAACATATACAGTGTAGCTAGTTTCGTCATACGATTCAACTATTACTACATATTCACACAATTTCCCACCATAAGTTCCCCAATAGGTTCCATTTGTTTCAGCTAAATTATTAATATGATACGAGTCCATTACATACATACTAAGTTCTTGATCTGTTTGTGTAGTACCCATCATATTTAATGTTCCAAGGGGTATTTCTGGCCAATCAGGAACTGATGTTACCTCTATACTCATCTGAATGGTCATACCATTTACTCTAACCTCATAAGTCCAAATGTCTCCAACTTGGACTAGCCAATTTGGCAACTCAAACATTTCCCAATCAACAAGAACGAGAGATTGAGAGTACTGGGTCATATTCAGTACAATTCCCGTGTTATTGTCAATATAAAAAATCATTGATCCATCGATAATAACGACATAATAACATTCTCTTCCCCCGTATATACCCGAAAAAGTGCCACCAGTAGTCGCCGCTTTTGCAATCGTTACATTATCAAAAACGAATTGATAAGACAGAAGCTCATTTTCACTCCCATAATATCCATTAGGATCATAGAGATTTCCTAAAGGAGAACGGGGAAATTCGGGAACGCTCGTGACTTCAATTCCTAATATATCTCCTGTTAGGTTTCCGTCTTCTTCCATTTCATATACCCATCCATCCCCTTCAGAAACGAGCCATTCTGTAGGTTCTGTGACCATTCCAGCGAGCGACCAATCCCTGAGAATATACTGTTCGTAAGAATATCCATAATCGATTGTAGCGTTTAAAGTTATACCCGTGGCATTATCGATATAAAATTGTACACCTGTATTTACATCGTTAAGAATTACATAATAACACATCCTTCCGCCATAGATTCCTGAAAATGTGCCGTTATTTGCTGCGGCTTCTGCAATTGTTATATTACTAAATACGATCCTGAATGGATACCAATCGTAAAGACCTTCTTCTGAAGGAGCAGAACCATTTGGATAAATCCGCCCTATTGGTTGGGAAGGATAATCATTAGCTTCGGTAACCTCAACACCCAAAAAGCCCGTGAGCAAACCATCTTCTGAAACATTATAAACCCATTCATCTCCTTCAGAAACGAGCCATTCCCCGGGCTCAATTACAGGGTCCCATTCCACGAGAGTATAGTTTTCATAATAACTCGATTTTTCCAGCACGATTCCAGTATCAGTATCGACAACAAAGTATGCACCATAAAGCCAACCAACGATGCAATAACAAGAGCGTTCATCGTAAGTTCTCCATTCGTTAGTCCCATTACTCAGTAAATCGTCCATTTCGTAATCGTCAAGAACAAAATTGGATATATATTCGTTTGTTGAATACAGAGAGGAATTCATAAACAGCACGCCCATTAACGGGCCATACGGTTGTTCAGCAACAGTTACTTGAACCGTTAGATTTCCCGTGCCATAATCACCATCGTAATCGTACATCCAGCAATCCCCTACTGAGACATAATATTCTGCCGCAACATTAGTTGTTAAAAAACAACAGGATAAAAATAAGCTGGAAATAATTAAGACTAATATTGTCAGTTTTTTTTTTGATTTATTCATCTTTTTCCCTAAATTGCTTTTGATTAATATTACATAAATTAATATTAATTTTAAATGTGACCAGACATCTAAAAAACTTGTTGAAATGATCTAAAAGAATAAAAGGACGATAATAGTTAAAGTTGCTAAATAATACAAAATAATAAAAAAAATATAAGGGAAAATTTACTTTTGGTCGAGATATTCGTTCATTTCAACGAATGAACTAGTTCTCATCATGGCAGATTTTAGGAATTGGAAGCCAATATCGTAAGTGGATCCGTCACCACCTATATGAATAACATAAGGAATTTCTCTATTGTATAATCCTTTCGATTTTAGAATTTTTTTCGTCGTCGATATTGCATCAGCAATGGTGGCACCCGATTCGAACAAGTGGTGCACCCAGGGCACCTTCCAAGAGGTTACGTTGTCTTTAGAAGTGGATACTTCCGAACAGCTTGTATTATTCACATATACAATATTCTTTCCCGCAACGGCGTACGCCGCCGTGGCCATCTGGTTGAGTACCATTCCCGCTCCGCACCCAGGGCATAATCCGTGTCCAGGGTGTAAATGTTGCTGGGGTTCAAGTGCCTTGCGATCTACCTTGTAAAAATCGATAGGTTTTTCTGCTCCAAACTTTTCAAACAAGTCTTTTAACTTGTTGTTTCGCTGTTCAGTGTAATAAATTATTTCATCAATGTTCTTTTCTAAGAATTTTGGCCTAAAAAGGTGTCTGAATCGTCCCATTGATTTCAAATACTCAACGAATTTGTCTTTATCAATATCAAGACCTCGATAATAACTAAAAGTTGGGCGTCCATCTTCAACGCGGACCGTGTAAAGTGGCCAATAACCACAATCGGTCGCCATTTTAGAGATTTTTAAAGCATCTTGTGCACCATGTCGCCAACCTCTCATACAATCTGAGTAAGCTTGGATGAAAGCGGAACCGTTTGACTTCAGAGCGTCTGCAACTTTTCCCATAAAATCTGCAGGATAAGCAGGATTTGTTGTGGCTAAGAAGAGCTTTTTCGTACCATAAAAAGCAAAGGGAGTAACGAGATCTTGTTTCACACCAATTTTTCCGGGAATTTTTTCGCCAGCAGGACCCGTGGTTGTTGATGCGTAGGGAGGAGTTCCCCCAGACTCTTGAATACCCGTGTTCATGAAGGCTTCATTGTCGTAGTTTAAATATAACACATTGCATTTCTCTTTTCTTTTGAGGAGGTCTTCAAAAATTATCGTATTTCGTTCTGGTTGACTCATTTACATCACCACCTCGTGTAATTTATTTGCTGATTCCCTAGCACCCAAGTACATGTATAATTGCCCGTTCATATCTCTAACATCTTTCATTTTATCTCGAGCAACCGAAAGCTCGTCTCTGGTGACGTCTCTGCCACCCAATCCGACAATAAATGTTCTAAACAAGGTTCCCAAGGGATAAAGAGCCGTTGCAATCGAGCTTGAAAACGGAGGAAGCAAATTGTTTAACGAATCTGATTTCTCTAATATGATAAGTTTCTCGATATTGTTTTCTTGTACGATTTTTTGCAATTCCTCGTAGGGGAAGGGCCTATAGGTGCGGATCTTAATAAGTCCAACATCCTTATTTTTCGTCATCCAGCTAATGATGTTTCCACACATCGAGCCCATCGTAATAAAAGCCGTTCTTGAGGGATTATCGAGATTGTAGGTTTCGATTGATTTATATTCCCTGCCAGTAGCTTCCTTAAATCGCTTGAAAACATCGTCAATCATGCCTAGGACGGGTTGTTTTGCAATATCAAGGGCAAGCCTTCCTTCCGTGAAATAATCGGGAGTTACGATGCCACCCCAAGTTCCTGGATTTTCAGGATCAATGGTATGCCGTTTCTTTTTTGGAGTTAATTTCCTAACAGTTTCGTCGGGAATGAGTTCGAGTTGTTGGACCGAGTGCGATATGATAAATCCATCGTGAACAAACATTGTTGGAAACAAAGAGTCTTCAGATATCATTACTGATATGATTGCGGCATCGTAGGTTTCTTGCACATTTTCAGAAACAATGCAATTCCAACCAAAATCCATAAGAACAAATTCCCACGAGTTCCAAATTGATAAGTTTGGAGAATTAAATGCTCGAGCAGAAATCATCATTGTTAACGGGAGCCTCCAGCCAACTGGCATTGGTAAGGCTTCTGCCATTAATAAATATCCTTGAGATGCAGTAGCCGTAAATGTTCTTGCTCCAGCAGCGCACGCAGCAGTTGCATAACTCATGGCTGCTAATTCGGACTCGACATTAACGAATGCTGCCTTCAATCGTCCTTGATTAACCACATCAGATAATCCTTCTACCGACTGCGTTTGCGGCGTGATTGGAAAGGCGCAAATAACATCAGGATCGGTCTGCGTCACGCCTCCCGCCACGGCGTAATTACCTATCATTGCAGTTTTTATAGGTTTTTTAATTTCCTTAAAAAATAATTTCATTGGTTCTATACTCATTTTCCTCTGACCTCCTCACGTTTCAGGCACGGCGCAGGAGCCTGGCCCTTGTTTCAATTCTTTAGATATAGCCTTTACAGGGCATGTTTCAATGCAATTTTGACACGATTTGCAATGAAATTGGTCGATGCCCGCCATCTTGTATTTTCCTTTTTTTTCCTCGTCATTAACTATCACGATGGCAAAATCAGGACAGATATACCAGCATTGAGCGCAATTAGTACATTTTTCTTCGTCCCAAATGATGTTCCATTCACCCCAAGAGCCCGTATTTACTTGATCGCTTCCAACTTTAATGACATTATTATCTGTATACCAAACTCCAGCGAGATCGAGTTCTTTATATCCAGGTAGACCCAAACTTGCTTGTTGCCATAAAATCTTGGTATCTTTTGTAAAATCAATTGAACCCGCTGAGGGACTCTCGTAAAGGCATGTTTCTTCGAAAGCTCGATTAATGGCCTTTACATTTTTCCCTGCTAACTCTCCTTTAAATCGAGCCATTATGGCGTCAGCGAGTTGTTCCATTGTAAATATATTTGACACGCGCACCAAGGCACCGAGAATAATCGTATTGGTAATATTTCTGCCTAATACTTCCATTGCAATGTTGGTGGCGTCAATCGTTGCGATGTTCAAATTCTTTTTTCCGAGCGTCATTTCGATTTCGGACTGATTCATCGTGGTGTTCACGATCAACCAGCCACCTTCTGCCATTCCTGCGGTTACATCGATTTCGCTCAGAAGAGACTCATCAAGAACTGAAACGAAGTGTGGACTGTATACTTGTTCGTTTGACCTTACTAAATCGTAATTTGCGCTCAAGCGAACAAAACTCATTGTAGGACTCCCCATGCGTTCTGCGCCAAACTTTGGCTGACTGACACCGTAGCCATCGTATGATTCCACGCAGAGATCGGCGGCAGTGACGCCTCCTTGCCCTCCACGCGCATGAAAACGCAGGTTCACACAGTAATCTTTTAAGACTTCTTTCATTTGATTTGCTTCTAACATTTTATATCAATATATTCCTGTTCATACTCATGATTAAATTTGACATTAAGAAATAGAGGCTAGGAATTAATTTAAGTTTTTTACTTATTTCTTGAAATATCT
>JAEOUI010000583.1 GCA_016839425.1 Promethearchaeota archaeon | reverse complement strand
CTTATTCACAGAAGCGCGAAAACAATTTGGTTATGACAATAAGGATATAACAGATTCAATCTGGAGCTTGATTGAAGCGAATTATTTAATGCCTATTCCATTGGATAGGTTATAGGTATTATTTTTTCTTGTTCTTATCTCTTCTTTATTTTCGATCTAATTTTGAAGCAACATAACTTTTAATAAGGAAATTATCATATTTCCTTAGCAGAGATAAGAATAATTATTATGAGTCAGAGAAAAATAAGAGAAGCTAAGAAATATAAGAAGACAGAAGATTTTCTTGAGAGATGTAGCTTCAATGTGGAAACTAATAATCTGATCAGTATAAAAATGCTACAATTGATATTCAAGAATTTTTCAGATAAGATCGTTCAAAGGTTAAATAAAACACTTAAAGCCATATCTTTTTTTATAGGGGAAGATGAGCGAACGAGAGCTAATAAAGGAATTTTTAGAGATAAAACATATACTTATGATTTTAAGACGAGTACTTTAACTTTTTATCTATCTCAAATATTTAAACTTGGTTATGAGAGTTGGACTAGCCTAAAACATGGCTCCTTAAAACGATATATCTGGGAGTCCTTTTTTCATGAAATAATCATGTCCTTGATGTATATTATTAGAATAAATTTATCGAAACTAAAGGAAGCTGCGGAATTTTATTTTAATCCCCGGAGCAAAAGATCCAGAAATTATTCCCTACAAATCTTTGGATATAAAGGTGATGACCTTCCGAGTGTGAATTATTTTATGCTTATGACCCAATTGTGGAATGAAGATCTCCCTCCGTTAGGATTTTTTAATGTTTTATATAATGCGAAAGTTGATGAATTAAAGAGTAAAAAGGGACAAGCACTAGCTAATATAAGTGTAATAAGGGTGCTCAACGAATTAAGGAGAAATGAATTAAATTACGATTATGAATACAACCTCTCAGAGCTGGTGAATTATGTTCTTGATAAAGACAGATTTAAAATTTTTTATCGTCATGATAAAAGTAATAAAAACAATCTTTATGCAAAAGCAAGAAGAATTATCTTGAAATTTATAAAAGAATATGATATTGAGTTCACAGTATACAAGGACTCGGCAAATCGGACATATTACTTCTTAACGCATAAGGTTTTTGAAAAAATTAAAAGTGCGTGTTATCAGCTCTGCTTACAAAAGGTGAATAAAAAGGCAATGGAAGAGTATGAAAAATTTAGTGAATTCTATGCACAATGCCCTATTTGTAATGAGAACAATATTAATAGAAGACTTTGTGATCTTTTTTATTTTTCTCCAAAATACTCGTATTTTAAGGATGTATTGATAGAAAAGATGAATCATATAAGCAGTTTTGAAGATCTAAATGATAATCGCGAATATTTCGGGGTTCCTTGTGATGATTGTTTTAGCATCACTAAAAACATCCAAGGTAAGTATAACGAACTTAATGAAATTCAACAATTTATATTTAAATTTGGGAGATGTCCCATTTGTAATGCGAAAAACCATCCGACATACTTATCTTCTTTTTATTATAATGAATCGAAAAAGGATCTACGTGATTATTTAATCCAAAATCTTAATAGATCTGAGAATCGAGGGTTTAAAATCCATATTGGAATCCCTTGTTGCATTTGTTACAAAAATACGTTTGGAGAGGAACCACCAGCTTATAACCCGTAATAATTAACAATAAAATATTTAAAAAAATAGAAGAAATAAATAATTTTATAATTTCATTCGTTTAAATTTTCGGCAGGTTCAAATTCATTTTCTTGATCCTCAGGATTCTCTGAAATGAGAGAAGACCCACAATAAGAGCAGTAGGCAGAACCTCTACGACTCGTTTCTGTTTTACAATTAGAACATACTTTTTTAAACCTGTTAAAATTTAAGGCATTTTTCACATTTTCAAAGGTCTCATCGATGAGATCGTATAATTCACTGGATTTTTCTGCTCTTTCTTCGGGATCTATTGTATTCATATAAATCTTCAGCAGTTCGATGAGAAAATTTTCCATAAATTTAATCTGTTCAAGAAAATTAAAACTCACTTTCCTCTTTATTATTGCTCTCCCTGCTTCTGTTAAAGTATATACCTTTTTAATTGGACCAATGGGACTTTTTATGTTTTTTGAAGTTAAGAACCCATCTCGCTTGAGTTTTGATAATATAGGATAGACAGTTCCTGATTTTGCTTCCCATGTTCCCGCAAAATGTTGATTCAGCGAATCGATTAAATCATATCCATATAATCCATTAGGATTATTAAAGATCGTTTCAAGGATGGTGAATTCGAGCGGCGTTAATTTATCTTTTTTAATTGTCTGTAAAATCTTTTTCTTGATATCTGCCGAAAGCTCTTCTATATCTTCTTTCAAATCGAGAAATTTTCCAAGCCACATTTTCGCGTTCACACTCCTTATTAGGTTACTTCTATTGGTTCTGTTTTTCCATTCGTTTGCGCATCTTTTGCATTTCTTTCTCGATTGCTTGTTGCTT
>JAEOUI010000514.1 GCA_016839425.1 Promethearchaeota archaeon | reverse complement strand
TAGAAGGATCGTCCACACAGCCTTTAGGTGAAATCCAGACTTGACGCCATGCACTTACTGTTTTTTCGGTTAGCATATCTGAATAAGTGGTTGATTTCTCAGCTAATAAGTCATAATCTCCGATTAAATTGGAATGTTTTTCAGGATCGAGCGCCCAATTTGGAGCGGTGGGTTCCGATGCCGCTTGCGTAAAAGTTGACATCATGAGACCACTAAGAAGCGATACTAAGAATAGACTTAAGATAAGCATTGTCTTTAAACCTTGTTTTTTCATTTTTTTCACGTCAAAATAAGTTTTTTGTTGATTTCAAGTATTAAGGATACAACATTGAAATTAAACCTTTTTCATCTATTTATCAAGAATTGCATTTTTAAATGTAATGATAAGATATTTTAAGAGGGCGTTTGTTTAACTTCCTTAAAACACTTGCAACAATAGAATTGAAATATAGGATTTAACCAGTAATCCACTAATTCATCAAAAGCATAATTTTTGTTTATCTTTGACCAAACTGCTTCTAAAAAGACAATTGGCTTGCCGCATTTGAAGCAATTTCGGACTTTAACAAGAGCATCATGATAATCCATTAGACATATAGGGCAAAAAACCTCTCCACGCGGATTTTGCCAAATTTTCTTCAAGTTAATGCCTTTAGCGAATATAAAACCTTTTCTATTCTCGGATAACTTCAAGAAACTTACTACATTAGAATCATCTTCGCATAATTTATCATAAAGGGATGAAAATTGAGAAAAAGATACATCTGATTTACAGCGTGAACATTTACGTACTATATCTATTTTGTATTTCATTCTCCATCAACTTATTGTTTTTGATTATTGATACTTATGACATACAAGCTAAGAAAATTCACCTATTTATTTGTTTTCCATTGCCAACTTTGAAAAAGATACGATTTTTAATACTTATATACTAAAGTTTACTCATGTCAATTAAAGAAGTTGAAAAAGATACAGTAATCGTTAAAAGCCTCAGACCTATCTTTTTTGAATTTTATAAACAAGGATTTTTATTCAGTAATTTTGTGCTCAACGGAGGGTTATTTACCTCTAAAAATGATTTGAAGAACTTAATTATTGAGGAGTTTAAGGAGTTTTTTGAGCAAAATTTGGAAGAAAATTGTTTTAATCTTCAAGATCGTAATACTAAGAAAAATTCTAAGGATTTGAATCTCTCAGACATCATAGCAAATACTGGGGAATCTGAAAAAGTCATTGCACCCGAGCTTGATAAGATATTAACAACCTGTCCCTTATGCTCAAAAGAAATCTATGCTAAGGATATTAATTTAGAGCAAATAGATATAACAAAAATCAATAACTTTCCATTTGATTATATTCACGTTCATTCTCACGGTGATTTTCCCCCTCATGCGCTCCTTATGTATTTTGATGCCCATTTCAAAGTTAGGGGAAGAAAAGTTCCTAAATTCACGAATTTAAGAGTATAATAGATTTGCTTATATAAACTTTAATAATAAAAAAAATTAAATAGATATTTTAAATCTTATTTGGTAAAGAAATCGAAGATAAGCTCTTTTTCAGTTTTTGTTCAGCAAATGCCACGGATTTTTCTAATGTATTGTCTAATTTAAATTTGGTTTGATATAAACTTTTCGTAGTACGTTTTTGGCTGTCTCTAATCTCATTTGATAATTCCTGATTGTTCTCCATTATTTTTTTACTTTCCTTAAGATATTTAGCAGAATCTTTTAGAAGACCGGCATTTTCCTTACTTACCGCCACGATATCATTCATGGCATTAATTGATTTATTCAATTCCTCGAATATCTTTAATATTTTTATTCCTTGATTGGATATTTCATCATCATCAAGAAATTTACTTCCTTTTTTCCACCATTCACGTAAAGTCATAATTTAAACTGCCCTCTTTAAACATATCCCATATTCCTTATTTGTAAAAATGCAAATGATTATTCTTGCTTAGGTTGACCTCATTTATAAACAATGAAATCCAGATTTATAAAT
>JAEOUI010000391.1 GCA_016839425.1 Promethearchaeota archaeon | reverse complement strand
ATTTAAAGTTTTAGAAAATTAAAATTATAATTTACTGGTTTAAAATCAATTAAAGGCGTGGTTTAAAATATCCATTGCCATAGAGGAAATTTTAGGAAAATCCCATTGATCTTCCATATAGGCGTAATAATTAATAAAAAAATGTAATTCTTTTCTAAGCGTATAGATGGAAATATTAATTGCGTCATTAAATGGTCCAGAAACTCCACCAATAACGGATTCCAAGTGATAATCTCCTATTTCTAAAGGGATTCCCAAGCGATCTAAATCCCCTAGATTCGTGATTGCAAATGGTTGTTGATTGGTTTTCATATCAATAAAAATGTTCCCAAATTGCTTAATCTCCTCTATTGGTATAACTTTTGACATTATCTTGTAAACCCAAAAAATTTTCTGATCTCTTAATTGCTTCTTTAATTCACGATTATATTTTCGGGCATTTTCCCAAAATGTTTTATAGGAATCGTATTTCATCTTAATCGTTACACTACTTATGAAGAGTCCGAAAGCCTCTCCCACTGGTTCACTCAACCGGCTGCGAAGGTTGACTGGATTATTAATAATTGGATTAAAATACAGAAATGCCGTGCATAACGCACTATTTACAGAAACTTGCTCTCGTTTGCACCGTTCAAGCAACTTAGCAGTCTCGGTGGAGGATAAAGTCCAAGAATGTATTTTATAGGTACGATCTTGTCTTTGGGGTGATGTTTGAATGTTCTTTATAGACTTATTTCGTTTAAACTTATGGACGATTTTTACAAGAAAGTAGAGCATGTGGAACTTACGAGCTGTTTTAGGTATCTTATTTGCAATCTTTGCGGGTATTGCTTGGGTTAAATGTTCCGTTATAGAAAGTGGTGATAAATCAAGATCAGGTTGTGCTAAAATAGACAATAAATCGCGGATTAAAAATACATTAGATAATCCATCGCATATTGTATGCTGCATACACAGAAGTAATTGCGGATTTGGAGATGTTATGAGATTGGCCCGAACTAGAGGAAGTGAACCGGACATCTCAAAAGGTGTGGAAAGTTCCTTTTCCAGGAGGTGTATTGGAAAGTCTGAATCTCCTGGAGGCATCACATTTAGTGGGATTACAGCATGATCGTTCGTATAAAAACACGGAATACTTTTATCTTTGCAGAGCACATTCACAGACAAGAGAGGGTGTCTTTCTTGTAATTTTTTTAAAGCTTGCTGAAGTTTTATCGTTGTTAAATTACCTCGTAATGTAAAAATCATTGCAATATTGTTTGGTTGCCCTATTGTATATTGGAGGAATTCAAGTTCGTTTAGTTCTCTCTGCAAAACTAATTTTACTCACTTTTATTTTTGCTAATGATAATCAAATTAATTTCATCAATTTTTAATTTTTTTACTTAGATAAAATAAATTCTGCGATTTATAGAATCAATATATTTTTAGTCAAGATGCTCATCATCTTTTTGACAAATAATTAATCAAGCATTTCAAATTTCTACCATAAAGATTTATATTGGCTTGAAACAATATTTTACGTGAATGGATGATTTTAAGTTTATTTCATTTACAAATATGAAGGGGATTTCTTGATGTCATCTAATCAAATTTAAAATATTTTTTATAAATATTGAAAAAGAATTAAAATGGAATATAAATCATGAATAATCCAAATACGATAAACCCAAAATATATTAGACAATTAAATAGATCGGGATATCTTGAAAAAATTAAACCATCCATTCCCGTGGAGGAAGAGATTCTTGACATTCATTTGAATGTGTTTGCACTTAATAGGATAATGGGATATGTCTTTATTCCCATTTTTACTGTCTTATTATCATCCCTTACGGTGAGCTTAGAGAATGAATTTGATATGCCTTATGTTAATTTCACCTGGTTTTCTGTCGTCTTAATTGTTAGTATTATTATCTATATTTATTTTATATTTTTCAGTAAAAGAGGGTATGAAATCAAGATTCTTGCTTTTACAAACAAGGCTATCTATTTATTTGATTCCGTCCATAAAAGTGTTGAAAGACAAGATTATGAAAAACATGCGAAATATATTTCTTTTTACCGGTCAACCTATGTAAAAAAGTTTTATATAGGTTTAGGGTTAAATTTTGAGATAAAATTGAACAAGGATTCTTTAAAATTCATATATTTTCTTTTATATAATTACTGCACTCCTAAGGCTCAAATAAAAAATAGACTATTGAATGATAAAGGCACTCACGATGAAAATGACATTATAAAAATCATTCAACAATCCGAATTTAAAATTTCAAATGAAAAAAATAATGATATTTACAACAAGAGAAAGGGTTTATTGAATAGAGGCGTCACTTATGAAATCATTACTATCTTAGTGATAATAGGTATAATATTATTCTTTCAGTTTTATCAATCAGACTATGGATGGTGGATCGTTCTAATTGATCTATTTGTTATAATCATTGGAGGATTGATTATATATGGCATTCCTCAAACAAGCCTTGAATTACATAAATCACTGAAAAAAATGACATATATTCCCAATAGCGTGTTTAAAATATCAGACAATGGCATTAATGCAATATCTCAAGAAAGAGAGGTTTGGATACCTTTTGAGGACGAGTTAATCATCGGTACTTACGATTCTATAGAAAAATTTTTCATGTCCAAATGTATATACGATGCAATAGACCTTTGCAAGATAGACGATAAAAAAAATTCAAGACAAATTGGTCCCGTGGAAGATCACGAACATTTTGATTTAATCGTATTAAATCACTATCTAAATTGGTTACATAAAAACGATTTAATCTTAAAGAAAGAATTTGTAAAAACCCATTATCTGAATTCAGATTCTTTTAAAGAACTTATCATAGAAAAAATAAGACTTAAAGAACCTCAATCGCTTATTCCTGAAAGTTATAATATACCTACATTTTCAATTAATTCAGAAAAATTATCATTCAAATATTCGAGAGAAATTTATAATAGATACATGACGAATGATGAGGAAATATATCAGATATTCAAACAAGAGGGCGTCCCACATTCTATCTTGAAAAGTGGGATATCTGAAATTATGTTTCTGATTATTTTATGTTTAGGTGTGTTGTTCCTATTATTCGTGCCATATTCTTATCCAGATATAATAGTTTTAATTATAATTATCCTTGTTCTGGGTATTTGCGTTGGACTTAATTTCAACAATACAATGCGTGAATATAGAAGGATAATGTTTTTAGAAGCGATCTTTACCGAAGAAAAAATAATCTTTAGGCGAAAGGATTGGATATATCCTTTAGCGTACGATGATATAAAAATCGTAAGAAGATTAGACGAAAATATTAGAAAGAGGTACTATAAAAAAATCGAATTTCATTCAAAAAAAAAAGGAAATGTCATGACTCTTTACGATATTGATTACGATAATCCCATTTTAAAAATTTTAGATTCAAAATGTAATGTTGAATGAGAGTGCCTTAATCATTAAATTTCCCTTTCTGAAGCGTGTAATCCTCGATTGGATGATTTATCTTTGGAAGGCTTTTTTCTTTTTTTGTTTTCGAATTTTTTAACTTGACAATACCAACGATCGAAAACAGAACAACTAAAGCACCAAGAGCAATAAAACCAAAATAATTGATTGGATCAAATACATTAGGTTTATCATCATCTAGAGTTGTCATTCCAACACATGAAGTTTCTTTTTTTAATTGAACTACATCATACCAAAAACTATCGACACCGCCCGTTTTTCCTCCGAGATGGATTCGAACATATCGAGCGCCACTTGGAGAAAACACGCTCCATTCATAACAATCGTATGATTCTTTAATAGAATCAAATGATTTTGAATATGTCGAAAGGAGCTGGTTATTGGAATCGTACCAACTTAGTTTCATAGTAGCTACATCCGTTCCGGAACCATCTCGTTTTATGTACGCAGAAAGCATGTAATTATAGTCGGGATTTATCGAGATCAATTCGCTGTCATATGTGTCCGTATCTCCAGACACCCTTACAGCGCAATTAGGGAAGTTGGCATAATAACTCCCATATATATTTTCAGAATAATCTGTTAAATAAATAGGAGCACCATATTCTATCCAACCATCGGGAATCCCGTTCAAATCGTCATCGTTCTCAAAATCTCCAAAATAAACAATTTCGTATTTAGTATTCCAAAAATTTTCAATGAATTCTATAAAATGATTTTGATAAGGGGCATCATTCCAATGCGTTACAACCCCGCCAAGCGAGTGTGGTTGATTTACCAATAATTCTGCCCAATCTTCAATATTTTCCGAGTCGTCCCATGGAGAGCCCATAACATCATATCCTTTTTCTTTATAGAAATCAATTGCGGCATTCATTGTTGAGATGTGTTCCTCGTCGTACCACCATACATCCATAATGATATTTTTATCAAGCCATTCGTTCTCTGTGGCTTCTGCCATTCTTCCAGGCATTCCGCCATACATTTCCTGATAACTTTCCACACCTCCATTATGATAAGGAGAGACCATGTCGTCCCAGAGCCAGAGGCGACAAGAAGGATCGCTGGTAACAATATAATCGTTTACTCTATTTGCCCAGTATGTAATTGCTTCAGCATTACTACTAAATCTGTTTATCATGCGAGAATCGCGATAAAATCCCCGAACCTCATCAGCGTCTATATTAATCATGATAGGATCTAGATATTCTATAATGTTATCAATCGCAGGAAAAAAATATTCTTCATATAGTTCTTCTTTGGCAAGACAAGGGGCAGATCTCCACCAATTACTTACATCCCAATTCAAATACGCATCGTAACTTATTAATACAGTTTCGTCTTGACCAATATTTCCTCCTGTAGTTCTATTAATTGTAAAAGGAGAAAGCGTATCACTGAATTTCATGCTAGTCGTTCCATCAATGATTTCATAATCGTCACCTTCAATATATGTCGTGGTCCCGGAAAGATCGGTGATTGTAATGTCCGTATCGCTGGATCGGATAACATTTCTAAGTGCTCCGTTTACTCTAAAGAGCTTAAAATCGTCTAACCAGAAAAGTCCTGTCCCACCGCTTTGAATTCTGGAGTAAATTACAATATTATCTGCCATTTCAGTGGTTTTAATGCTTGTTCCAAAATCTATCCATCCTGAGGTTTCCCATGTTGTATCTGAAACTAAAATATCTTTTTCACTTCCAATTCTTGTATACATTGTAAGTTGAGGGGGAACATTAGAATTATTCTCCGCCTTGGCTTTTCCAAGTAAAAGATAATAGGAATTTGGTTCAATATTATCAAGCTCAATTTTTAGATATGCTTGGCTACTATTTGTTGATTGAGATACGTTTAATTTCATAGAATAGCTACCAGAAAAAAATTCAGAATCGTCTCTTGACCATATCGCATTTGGTTGATTAATAACCGTCCAATTATCTGGAATACCGTCATAATCTTCATCCTCTTCAAAATTCCCGTTAGGAAGGATGTCCGCAAATGAAACATCTGCTCGAGCAGAATTATCGCTAGGTTCAAAATGAAAACTTTCATTTTGAATCCACCACCCTTCAAAAAATTCAAAATCGAACGGACGAACCGAACTTATCGAGCATAATCGGGGAATGGGTTCTATAAATCTTTCGCGTGCGTACGCAAAGAACTGTTGATGAGCGTATTTCCAATAATTAATTGGTTCATAAAATACACCATTATCAACTAAAAAAATGGTATTGAATTTTAAACTCGCTAACCAATCCAGAAAATTTCTTTGATATTGTGTAAATTCACATCCTGTACCATTATACCAGAAAGTTGTTGGAGCCTGAATATAGCACCCTCTCAATTCATGTTCGGGGTAATCAACAATTATAACTCCTTCTAATGACGAATCTTTTATGAGTTGGCATAGAGTGAGCATGCCATAAAAAACACCATTAGGAGTATTAGCTGCAATCACAATCTCTTCAATCGCATCGTTAAAGACTTCGAATACATATCCTTCGTCTCCAATTTCCTCAGGTAATATCATATTTCTTCTTCTTAAAGCATCCTTTACAAACTCGTGTTCTGAAGGAGCTCCCATAATAATTCTTTTAGTATTTGGATAATTATTGTTTCCATTAATTATATCCAAGTTTAATGTGGCGGAGAGATTATTTTGAAGCCAGCTTGCTGAAAAATTGTATTGGGAATCCGTACTGCATATTGCGATTTTCCAATTATTATCTAATGTAATATCAAATTCTTTTGATTTAATAAATTGAGGGCTTGGTAAAATATGATTTCCAAGAGTGTTTTGGCTAGTTTTTAATACATCTTTATTAAAATTGTTGATATTGCTGAAGTTTCCTACCGAATCAGAAATTATCATTCCATTATTAAAGAAAATAACTAATATTGTTGGAAAAAAAGACAATAAAATCAAGTAAGTTATTATCAATCTTAGTTTATGCGTAGGCTTTAATACTATTTTTCGATGACTCATTGTGATCTAGACCTTAAAAATCAAGATTCCTTTTTTTCACGGAACATTAATGAATAATTTAGTATTGCATTATCGAAGAACCCTTTGTTTATAAACTTAAAACAAATTATTAATGAATTTTCCTTAAAATCATTTTATCCTTAAAATCATTTTATCCATAAAATAAATAACACGATGAAAATTATTGCTGATAGCGCGGGTAGTAATAAGGAGGGAAGAAATTGAATTAACGCCCCCCCTAAAATTGGAGAGAGAATCTGTACGATACTAGTTAAAGAATTATTTACTCCCATAAGACTTCCAGTTGTTTCTTGATTTACGCTTTTAGACAATTTACTGGTAAAAATTGGACGACATACACCCGTTCCAAATGCAATGAAAATAAGGGGGATGTATGCATAGATATAACCTGTTGTAAAAATCAGTAGGACCATTGTAAATATCATTGAAATTATACCCATGGAATTTGCGGAATCCTCGCCAAATTTTTTCTGAAGGGGATTGATGAGGAAACTTTGAAATATTACTCTTAAAATACCAATCCAAGACATTAAAAATCCAACTTCTTGAGCAGTAATATATATTTGTTTTTCAGCAAATAATGGAAAACTTGACATGAAAAGCATAAAGCCGAAATTATAAATAAATAAGAGAAGTAAGAGCTTTCGAACATTTGATTCTTTAAAAAAGCGCTTTATTTCATTGATGGGAATGATGTCGCTAAATTTTATTTTAACTTTATCCTTTTTCAATGATAATGATTCTGGTAAGAAGAATAACACTAAGAGGATTGAAATCAGGCTGATAAAAGCAGCAACTAACATTGGAACGGAGTAGTTTATTGCTGATAAAGTTCCTCCAATAACGGGTCCAAAAATTAATCCCGCTCCAAATACTGCGCTCGAGTATCCGTAAATTTTTGTTCGATCTTGTGGAGGAGTTACATCGCTTATGTATGCTTGGCTAACGGTCATATTACTACCTAAGAGACCATCAACGAGGCGTGCAGCAACTAAGAGCCAGACAGAATTTGCAAAACCGAGAAGTAAAAATCCAATTAAAGTACTAGTCTGACTTACTAATAATACTGGCTTCCTGCCAAAACGATCGCTAAGCTTTCCAGTCACGGGGCTAGCAATTAATTGACAAAAACTAAAAACACTCATGATTAGCCCTATTTCAAAGGCGTTTAAACCTAAGGATAATCCTAAAAAGGGTATTATAGGTATGACCATACTGAAGCCCAGTACTTCAGTAAACATGATAATAAATATAATTATCAGATGTTTGTTGAATTTAGTTTTCTGAGTTTTTGATCTAGAAACCATATTTCTTCAATATTTTTCAATGTTTTAATACATAATCCTAATATTTCCAAGAACGGATATTATATGAGCGAAAAAAAGAGATATAAAAAATAAAAAATTAGAATTTTAAAAAGTATAAGACCACGATTTACTTTATCATTTTATTTTTTTCTTTATTGCACTGAACTCTAGAACTATCTGTCCCCATCCGTCACATTTTAAACCTACATCAGGGCAACTCAGGCGTTTGAATTTCATCTCGTTTGGATCAACGCCCGCATATATCAGTTCGCTAGCAGCATAAATTAACATTGCTATTGGATTAAGCGCGTATATACATACTTTTTTTGGACATAATTCTGTGAGTAAATTACCTTCAAAATTAAAATATAATTTATCTCCTACTTTATGTCCAGAATTACACCCTCGGGATTCTTTTACTTCAAAAACAAAAGTTAAATCTTGCATTTCAGGGATTTTTGCGAGAATTTCTTGATTACGAGGATTTTTTAGGAACTCTTCTACCTCATTTTCATCGTATCCAAGGTGTTTTTGAATTATTTCTTTCATTTCATTAACATTTTGCATTTTATCATTCCTCCTTCTATGTATTATTTTTCATTAACTTTAATTTTTTTTCCATTATTGCTTTGTATGTATCTGCTGTTTTTTTAGGAGGTACGATTTCTATTTGCTTTTTTTCAAGGTAAAGGGCATTAATTGGACATTTAGAAACGCACAAACCACATCCTATGCATCTTATTTCGCTAACTAAGCATTTAACATCGTTTAATTGTAGTGCCTCCATTGGACAAGAATCGACACATGATCCACACGCATTACAATCCTCATTATTGATTTTAATAATAAAATTCGAAGCAAAATGTTTAGCAGGATCGACAAGTGTTTTTTGATTTGATAACACTTCGCAGCAGCAACCACAGCAATTACAGATCACGAAAGGTTT
>JAEOUI010000390.1 GCA_016839425.1 Promethearchaeota archaeon | reverse complement strand
TTTTATGGAAACCCTTTAATTCACACTGGAGGGAATATCGTAGCTCATGGTGCTACGATAAGGATTTATCTAAGAAAGGGTAAGGGTGAACAACGCGTTGCAAAAGTTATTGACGCACCTCATCTTCCTGAGGAAGAGGCAATATTTTCAATAACGGAAGAAGGCATCAAGGATTAGATGGATTCAATCTTTTTGAGTCGGTTATGAATTACGATATGAAAAAATATTGCTAATAAGTAAAATATCGTGAAATACATATATTCCAACGCAAATACGATCATGCTTAATATCATTAGAACAAAAATTAACAATTCTAATGATAAAATTGTTTTGTTTTTGTAATATCGAAAATTAAAAAATGAAAATGGGATTTTATAATTTAATAATAATTGCTCTATTTCCTTGCTTTCCTCTTCTGTAATTAATATTTTAGGTCCCACAAGCCTTTTTGGAATATATAAAATGTTTGCTCCCCAATCAATTGTATCTATAATAATGTGGAATAAATAAGATAAAGAGTATATAAAAATCAGAAAATTCCATGATAAAATTGCAATTAAAAATAGTATTAAGAAAGGAATGATTGAATGAGTAATAAACATTCTATGATTACTATATTTTTCTCTCTTTTGAAAAAGGATATCAAGATCCGCAAGAACTGAGAATACTATTATTAAAAAAAAGTCTAAGACATTTAATTGAAAAAGAGAATTTATAATTGCTGCAATTAATGTTCCAAAAGCTATATGAACAGTTAAGTGAACTTGGGACCACCTGTTTGAATATAATTAGCTTTTTTTACGCGTTTAATGATTTTCTTTCTAGATTTGAATCCATTAGGTCCAACCTTTTCAACAAGAAATGAAGCAGAAGCGGAAGCTAAATATGCTGCTTCTCTAACCGAGGACCAAGACCTATTAGACAGAAAATATTCGAATAAGAAAACTGATAAGTACATGTCTCCCGCACCTGTTTCGTCTTTAACTCCGTCTGACCTAAAAGCGGGTATGTACAATAGATCGCATCCGTGTCGTATCAACATGGAGCCCACCTCTCCAAGAGTCATTATATAAATCCCTTTTAACTCATATTTATCAAACTCGGACATTATTTTCGATAAATCTTCGCTCCCACCAGCAAGGATCTTCATTTCTTCTTCTGAACCCTTTAATATCAATCTATCTCCACATTTAATAACTAACTTCTTTAAATTATCTAAAATTTCCTTTTCCTTCACATAAGATATTGAACCATTTTCGTTAATATGTCGAACAAAACCTTGTAAATCCATTCCTATTAATGCCTTCGGGAATTGTTCCAAAACGGAAAATATGAATTTAATAGATATTTCGTTACAAATTGGTGCTAATACTATAATATCTGGAGGATTCTCAATAATTTCACTTGGGATATCTTGAAATTCTAAATTAGGACTTTTAGAACTTAAGATTAAAGATCTTGCATGATCGTAATATTCTAAGATAAAGTGCGTATTATCATTTTCCGTCCATTTTACGCTAGATATGTCAATTTTTTTCTTATTTATCTGATCCAATAAGTGCTTATTAAAATTATTTAAACCGCAATGTGAAAAAATTTTAATATCTAAATCAGTTTTATATGATTTTAGACCGATTGATCCAAAGGAAACGCTACCACCCAAAGTAGAAGGATGGGTTATTCCATTTTTAATAATCGTATCGATTGATATGTGCCCTATAAATAAAATGGAAGGATAACGAGTACTATTTACTCTCATTTTAGTTTCTTAAAGAGTAGAATCGTTTTAACTTTTATGAACAAGTAAAGACTTAAACTGATATTATTTTTCAATCTTAATATCTAGATATTTGAAAGTGATTTTAAAAAGGAGATTAATGACCTCGAATGCTCTGAATGAGTTCGTCTTTTTCTTTAATTATTAGTTTTAACTTATTTATCTTATTCTGAAGGTCTTCAACCAAAGAAGGCATGGAAATAGATGCTTGTGAGGGTGCTTGTTCAGGAATGAAATGTGGTTTTTTTTGTAATTGTTCAATTAATTGCTCTTTTTCTTGTAAGAGATCTTTTAACTCCTGAATTTTATTCTTTTTAGACTTTTTATCCGTAAGTTCTTCTAATTGGGCTTTTAAAGTATTATTTTCTTGGGTTAATAATTTTACGAGATCACTTTCGACAACGCCACCTTTGCTTTCAATCCTATCTCTTAATTTCTGATTCTCGTCCTTAAAGTCTCCTACTTGCTTTTTATATCTATTTAATTCTGCTTGAAGATCTTGAACTAAAACATCTAAGGGAGATTTCCCACCTGATTTTTCCTTTTTATTTTTATCCTTACTTTTTTCTTTCTCAAGTAACTGGCTTGTAAGGTTTTCGTTTGCTTGTTGTAAATTCTTTATCATGAGTTCGTTTTTTTCGAGGAGGTCCTGGAATTCGTTAATTTGGTTTTTTTTTCTTGTTAATTCTGATTGCAAGTCTTTGATAAGAGATTGATTAACATCGAGATCTGCTTGAGAATATCCTGGTGGAGGCGTGAGATGAGGTGGATGAGCTAATTCATTTTTATCCTTTTTAGCTTGATTGACGATGTCTTCCGTCTTTGCTATTAAACTCTCGTTCTGGGTGATCCTATTCCGAAGATTGATATTTTCTTCTTCTAATTGCTCGATTCGCTTCATGAAATCTCTAATTATTGAAACATTGTCTGGTGTTTCCTTTTTATCACCCCACATATCAGCAAAATCCCTAACTTTATCGTTTCCTTTTTTCATTAGATCTTAAACATCCTTGCTATAATTTAATTCTTTTTAATTAATTGGAATTTAAATCGTATGATTACTATAATTTGTTTTAACATATTTATAGTTTTATCACGATTGAATTTCAGATTTTTTAAATTGGAGAAGAAAAAATATTATAAGTTAAGAAAGGGAAAAAATAGTTAAATTTCTTTCCATTCGATCTTGCATCCATCGCAAGAATATTTTTTACCGTATAAGCGAGGGAATAGACAAAGCAAATCAGACTTATCTATGATTTCATGTATTTTGTATTCACCATTATTTCCACAGTTTGGACAGGTTCTGCGTCCAATTGGTTTTTGAATGGTAAGCAATCCGGAGGAACTCTCGTCAACAATTACGGGAGTCTTACCAGATTTAATAGATTGTACTTTTTTCTCAATTGAATCCTGACTATATGTTGTATTTACAGGATTTGAAACGGAAATATTTTTTATGGCAGGTTGTGGGGATTTAATTGGTTCTTGATAGGTTATTGTCGTATTAATTTCATTCGGTTTTATATAATCAGCAGCTTTTATGAGAGTAGGTACTTTCACCGGTTCAGGCGTTTTTATGGGTTCAGGTATGACTGGAGCGGATTGAATTGGTTTTGGTGAAGCTTGGACCGATGATATAGTATTTGTAGATGATTTTGGTGATGGAACATATGTTGTCATTGTTTTGTCTTTAATAGACGATTGGGTGAGAATATATCCCTTAACGATAGGAAGGATTTCGTTCTCATAAGGCAATCTATTATATCGATTTTGAAAATTTTCGATGAACTCTATTGCACGTAGCGTGTCAATTTCAAAACCTTGTTTTTCTATCATGTCTATAATCATATAAGTAGCGTCTTCCCTACATAGTTGTTGGGTGTTTTCTACAATAACTTGCTCCGTTTTGTTTATTGACCTATTTAGTTCACTCCATAATTCTGATATCTGAGTACTATTAAGTTTCCCTTTAAAATTAATATGACAGTCGTTATTTGGGTCTTGAAGAATAAGGATTTTATTCTCCCTTTGCAAATTTTCGTCGATTGATGTGTCATAATAATTTATTTTGATGATATTTTTTCCTAATTTAGCCATTCTCGTGCTATAAGATAATTTTTCCAGCTTATCTTTCATGATTTTCGTGACATCGTCGTGTGCGCAATTTTTTATATCGTAAGATTTAACATTATCATGCATCAATTGTGTTTCCACCATTGTAAGTTCTTTTGATTCTAAAAAATATTTAGCCTTGATAATTTATAAACATATACTTATTTTTGTCGTTTTCCAACACTTAGTCTAATAAGACCTTTTATTCTCCCTTGTTAATAATCTTATTTCAATTAATATAAAGAAAAGTTAAATATTATCCGTTTTATCATTCAAGTTTTGCTAATAATTCCCGAAAAATATCCTACTGTCCAGGGATTGTTACTAAATTCAATGTCCTTACTGGTATAATATTTCAAGTTATCAGTTTTTGTCAAGCCTAAATTTTTGCAGGTAAGCATCAAAGTAGCAATTGTATGGCGACCACATACCGTTGGACCTCCTCCCATTGCGAATGTTTTATATAAACTTTTATCTATGTACTTTTTAGGGTTGAGGAATTCCTTTCCATTAAGAGATATAAATTGTTCAATCTCTTTACTATCTATTTCTTTCATTGTTTTTAGTTGCTCTTCTTTAAAAATATTGTAATGCGACATGTCAGAAGAGGCAACTATTACAATATCTTTTTTTATATTGTTTATTGTATTTGCAATATCCAAAGCAATGGGTTCTAAATCTTTCGAGTCATGAGAAATTATTTTTATTGGAACGATTTTTGTTTCTTTTTCTTGAGAACAAAATTTTATAAAGGGCATCTGTAGTTCGATGCTGTTCTCGTCTGAGTGGATAAAGACTTCATTGTTTGGTCGGATTATTTCGCTTGTTTTAAGCAATTCTTCTGTAAAATTCTCGTCAATCTGAAGGTTTCCTAACGGTGTTTCCCAAATTCCTTCTTTTAATACCGCATTGGGCCCCATTCCTCGATGATAGAATCCTATAACAACGACTGTATCTGGAATTTTGTTATTAAAAAGATTATAGAACGAATAAGCCGCACATGGTCCAGAAAATCTATAGCCCGCGTGCGGAGATACTGCTCCAACCACTTTTCTTTCGCTGTCTTTGATAGCAATAGGCAATTTTCCTGGACCAAATTTTTCGTTCAAAAAACATTCTCTAATCTCGTTTTCTAAACGCTCTTTTGAACCAGAATACCAACTTCCAGCAAGTACAGCTTTCTTTACAACCATGTTAATGACCTCTACTATTTTGATTTTATATTATACGAATTGCAGTGGTATAATTTAAACAATTTGTTAAATTTGAAAAATTAATAAATCATCTTAACTACTCTAATCGTGATGAGTAATGAAAATGTTCTGGGAACCATTAACGAAGAAGATATTCCCAACAAAATCCCTGCGAAATTTATCAATTCAAGAGTAATTGTTTTTAATCCCATTCACGCTTCGTATCTTTATGTTAAATATAATTTTTTTGGGGCTCCTCTTGGAATTAATAAGCCGAGATTAGAATTTTTTAATCGCCCCTCGGAATTATCCTTGATAGAAGCATATTATTTGCTCCTTAAAGATAAAATTACGATTGAGGATGTGAAAAATAATAATTTATTAACTCCTAGCGAATTTTTTGAAATAGCAAAAAGCGTACATCACAAATTCGAAGAAAAATATATCATTTATAACGATCTTAGAGAAAAAGGATACGTGCCTCGACCTGGACTAAAGTTTGGCGCCGATTTCGTCGTATATAAGAAAGGTCCTGGATTGGAACATTCGTCTTTTATTGTTCATGTTCTCCCGTCTGACTCTAAAATATCTGCTATTGATATGGTAAGAGCAGGGAGATTAGCAACTTCAGTTCGTAAAAAATTCGTGATAGCAAATCCACTAACGAGTAGTTATTATTTTTTTGAGTGGTTTAAGCCTTAATTTACTATAGGTTTTCCGCATTGTGGGCATTTATCGGTAAAATTCGCTACCGTCATTCCACAATACCTGCAGGTTCGGAGGAGTGGTTTTCGATAATCGAATTCAATATCTTGAGAACGAATGGAGGGTGGCTTTTTTCTTGTTGGATTTTTTTTAAATTCTTGGCTGGATTGCCCGTTTTTCTTGGGAAACAGTCGTGAGTAATAAGATTTTCTTAGACCATTTAAAAGTGGGCCAATCACGAGTAAAAATAAAAATAATAATAACAAGACAATTATGATTGTTGGTATTCCAAGATCACTTAACAAGAAAAATAAATATAGAAGAAAGATTAAATAAAACACGAAAAACACTATTTTTGGAGCTTCTTTTCTAGTGATTTTTTTAATATTTCCTTCTTCTAAATTCATATGTTTCTCACATAGTTAAATAATATCTTAAGTTTTGTTTAATAAAATTTCTTATTGATAAATTTAATTGCTTCAGAAACGCGAGTTTCATCTGTTTGAGACACCATTTCTTTTTCAATTTCTTCTAATATTATGTCTTTTTCAATCTTAAAACTTATTATAGAAAATTTATGATCCAAATAGAAAGGAATAAATTCTGTACCAGACCCAGAATAAAATTTAAAAAAGAACTCATAAAAATGAAGCCTAATATTATTAATGAATGCTAAAACTCCTTCTAACACGATAACAACAGCATTACCAAGTACTAATCCTACCGTTCTAAATACTTCAATCAACACTCCTTCACCTGAAATTAGCCCGATCAGGGACTCAAATACAATCATCAAAGCAATGTGTGCAAGTGCTAAGGCTAATAGCCTGATATAAGATGCTGCGTTACTTAATACAGATAATAATGTTTCGAAAGCTTCCATTGATCCTTCTCCCATTAGACTCCCGTATGATTCCTTCTTCAAGTAGGAAATTCCAAAAATTTTTCCTATTGGTTTTAAGATTATGAGTAGTATTCCTGGAAGCAAGGGAAGTAATATTGGAAATGGATATTGAAACCAGGCAGCAATATCAAATCCCCATATAAACAATAGAATCGCTCCACCAGTCAGTAATAGTATTTTAATGAAGGAATCCGAGAAAGAAAAGTATTTTTTCCCTTGCCTCCAATAATTCACCGCCTGAATTGTCCAACCAAGGTTTATATGAATTACGCCTATAACAATAACAAATTTAAAAACATAAATTAAATTTCCTAAAGGATTCTCCAAAATAGGTATTAAATGCCAATTTAAAAAGGATTCCGAGCCAAATGCCTCACCATATAAAAATCCTCCTCCTATTGCTCCCCACCCACAGTAAAATATTATCCAACAAAAATTTCGGAAATCAGTACTCTTTTTTTTAAAGAGTAATGCTCCTAGAAAGCCTGAAATTACAAGTACGAGGCCATGTCCAATATCTCCAAATATCAATCCAAATAAAATAGGAAATGTAATGGCTAAAAATGGTGTTGGATCAATCTCAGAATACGATGGCGTTCCGTACATTTTCACTAAAGATTCAAAAGGTCTGATAAGGAAAAAGTGTTTTTTCATTAGAGTTGGAGGTTCGTCAACATCATCATTATCAATGTTATTTACATTAAAATCATCTTGTTCTCCTGTTTCTTCCCTTTGGCTCCTGCTTTTTTCAAATTTGTCTTTATTCTTTGATTCAACATTCTGTTCCTTTTTTTCAGGTTTAATTATTTGCTTGATAATAGTCACTGGATCTATTGCAATGTTTTCCTTGAATGTATCTTTAAGTCCATCTAAAATTTTTTGTTTAATTTTTAAGGGAGCATAAAATTTAAATAAAGAATGTTGCGTAGACATTT
>JAEOUI010000389.1 GCA_016839425.1 Promethearchaeota archaeon | reverse complement strand
TATCAAACTTATTATTCAAGCACATCGACGAAAAGAAAGCTGATATGTCTAAATTATTAGCTCAAGGAATAAATGCATCTCCAGGGGCAGTAACGGGAAAAGTAGTATTCGAAGCTGACGATGCGGTTGATTTAACAGAGAAGGAAAAGATTGATGTGATTTTAGTGCGTCCACAAACAAAACCAGACGATGTTCACGGATTATTCGCTGCAAAAGGCGTATTAACTCAATTTGGAGGAAAAACATCCCATGCCGCCGTTGTTGCTAGGGGAATGGGCAAGCCTGCAGTAGTAGGTGCTCAAATGGTAAATATTAATCTCGAAAAAAAGCAGATGGAAGTCGATGGCACGGTTATTACCGAGGGAGACATCATTACTATTGACGGTGCTACAGGCAAGGTATTTAATGGTCAAATGCCATTGGTGGACCCCGAATTAAAAGGGGAATTTGTAGAATTATTACAAATGGCAGATGATATCAGGGCAATTGGAGTAAGAGCGAATGCAGATACTCCTGAAGACGCAACTAAGGCAATCGAATTTGGTGCGCAAGGCATTGGTTTATGCCGGACGGAACACATGTTTATGGCTCAAGAACGACTACCTGTTGTTCAACAAATGATCATGGCGGATACGGACGAGGAACGACAGAAAGCTTTGGATAAAATTTTACCAATGCAAAAAAGTGATTTCTACGATATTTTTAAAATTATGAAAGACAAACCAGTAACCATCCGATTACTTGATCCACCTTTACACGAATTTCTTCCAGAACTCGAAACCGTCCTCTTAGAACATCAAGAGCTAAAGCTTACCGGAGGTTCTGCTGAAGAAATCGCAAAGAAAGAAGGCGTCATCTCAAAAATTCGATCTTTATCCGAAGAAAATCCCATGATGGGGCTTCGAGGATGTCGATTAGGAATAACTTGGCCGCAAATTAACGAAATGCAGGTTAAAGCAATCTTCCAAGCAGCTTGCGAACTTAAAAAAGAAGGTATCAACGCGATCGTAGAAGTAATGATCCCATTAATTGGAAACATCAACGAATTAACACATGTCAAGAAAGACTTAGTTAAAGTTGCAGCAGAAACGATTCAGAGCTATGGTGTTGATCTAGATTATAAATTTGGAACCATGATTGAAATTCCACGAGCAGCATTAATCGCAGGATCAATCGCTAGCGAAGCCGAATTCTTTTCATTTGGAACTAACGATTTAACTCAGATGACTTTTGGTTTTTCCAGGGACGACGCTGAAGGCAAGTTCATTCCGATCTATCTTGAACAAGGAATTATGAAGGACAATCCCTTTGAAGTATTAGATCAAGAAGGAGTCGGAAAGCTCATGAAAATGGCAATTAACGATGGGCGCCAAACACGTCCCGATTTAAAATGTGGAATTTGTGGTGAACACGGAGGGGAACCTAGCTCGGTTATCTTCGGACATGATATTGGGTTAAACTATGTGTCTTGTTCACCATTTAGAATTCCAATCGCAAGAATAGCAGCCGCTCAAGCAAATATAATAAATAAGAAAAATTAATTTATAACCTTTTTTTTTATTCTAAATTTTTGGCGTTAATTATTCAAGGTTTTTTAGCACTAATATACAAACGAGTAAATTTTACTTTAAATCGATCTTTACCATTTATTTTAATAAATGTATCTATAGATTCTTTGACAAATTCCTCGTAAAGATGAGGGGGAAGCAAATTTAAATATGGAACAAGAGCTGCTGCTCTAAAGTAATTACTTAAACTGATTCTGTCATTGAATTCCATTAACATTTCTTTGGGTTCAACTCTAATAGATGAAAATTCACAATTCTTTAAAATAGATTCCGTTTCGTTTTTCGTAAGAAATCTCCATGGAAATTCCATTGATTTAAAATAATATTGATATTTATTATCGTTTTCTAGCATCTTTAAAGCTTTAAACATTGTATTGATTTCTTTCATACCCGTTTGGACAATCAATCTACCTCCACTCTTAAGCGCATTGTAAAGCAAACCGTACATTTTTTCTAAATCGGTAATCCAATGTATAGCAGAATTTGAGAAAATAGCGTCAAATTCATTCATAAAATCGATATTTAAAGCGTTTTCATGCCAGATTCTTACATTTTTGATATTATGCTCCTTTAAATTTATTTGTGCTTTGTCGATCATTTGTTCCGATAATTCAATAGCAGTAATTTTTCCGCTTGGAACGAGTTTAGCAATTTCAATCGTTGTCATAGCATTTCCACACCCTATGTCTAATATATTTTCGCCTTCTTTTGGTTGGAGCATTTCAATTGCTTTTAAACCTAAAGTAAACTGAAACTGAGAATTTTTATCATATAATTCAGCATCCCATAAGGGAGAATTATTATCTGTCATTTTGGCTTAAATTCTCCTTCTAAAACATTAGAAAAAATATTATAATCATTTTCAGAAAATAAGCAAAATATAACCATTTCGATAGATGTGTTTGTTTTTAAATACTCAATTACAGTATTTGTCATTATTTGAGCGCATCTTTCAATTGGATACCCAAAAATTCCTGTTGATATAGCTGGAAAAGCGATTGATTTTAAGGAATGCTTGTCAGCAAGTAAAAGACTTCTTTTAGTTGCCATATTAAGTTTATAATCCTCGTTTCCTTCCCCCATTCGAGGGCCTACTGCGTGTATGACACGTCTTGCTTTCAGATTTCCGCCAGAAGTGATTGCGGCATCTCCAACATTTATTGGAGCGATTATATTACATTGTTCTTGTATAGATGGACCTCCTTTTATTCTTATCGCACCTGCCACGCCTCCCCCTAATATTAAATTAGCGTTTGCAGCATTGACAATAGCGTCCGTGCTTTGATTTGTAATGTCGTCTTTTACTATTTTAATCTTGGAATTATTAATCCTATATTCCTTCATGACAAGATCTATTTGTTTTTCTTACTTAAAATTTATTTTGTCATCAAGAATAAAATCAGTAATTTCGATTAAATAGAGGACCTGCAAATAACTAAATTTTTAAATTTTAAAAATTATATTGAATCTATTAAGTTGGTAAAATGTTTATCTAAAATAACAACAACAACAAATAGTATTTTACATTAAATTTTATTAAATTCCAAAATTATTTATATCATATAACACCTACTTTAAGACCAAGGATCTGAGTAATATTGATTTCAAGAGTATTAGTTATAGCACAAGGAGGATTATTGGCATATTCTAAAAACTTCATTAATTTGGCGGAAAATAGAGATAGTGGAGTGACAGAAGGGGATTTAATAAGCGGATTTATTTCAGCCATAAGTACTTTTGCTAAGGAAATTAAGGGCGGTAATATCCATTCTCTTAACTTCAAGAATTTTCACATCGTAATGGAATACGACACGGAAACTGATACGATTTTCGTATTAATTTGTGATATAAACGATATTGAAGAGGAAGTAAGAGAACGCTCAATCTTGTTAAAAGAAGAATTCGTAAAAAGACATAAAGAACGATTATTGAACTGGACAGGAGAACTTGTATTATTTCAAGATATGGAAGCGTTCGTGGAAGAAAACATATTTATTCCTCCAAAAATTTTGCTAGTAGGAGAAGACGGTGTTGGAAAAACAACCATAATGGACCTTTTCCCTGGAGAAACAATTATTGAAATAGATGAAGATTTAAACGAAATCATCCAAAAAACGATATATGTGCAAGGTCTCAACTTGAAACAATTTATAATAAGAGAGATGAACATTGAAGAGTTAGTTGATAACTCTAAGTTATATAAACCACTTTTAAACAATGCAGATATAATCATTATCGTTACCAACTCTGGAGCGAGTAATTTAGCAAGAACAAAAAAATTATATCCAATATTAAAAAAACTAGTTAAGAAAGCGGATTTTTATGTCATAGCAAATTTTCAAGACAACAAGGAATTAGCATTCGAACCTGCCAAGATCGAAGAATTATTTGAAGGTCCTAAGACATATGGATTTGTTGGAACGGAAAAAAAAGCACAAGAAAAGATGTTTAACATCATGGTAGACATATTAAATAAATCCATCATTGAAAAAATAGAACACGATAATCAAGAAATAACATCGTGAATTGAAAAGCGAAAATTAGCAAGTATAAATGAAAAAAATGAAAGTCGAAGAAGATTTTGTATTTCCCGTATACATTTCAGATAAAATATTACAAGAGATTAAAAAAATATGTTCTAGTTATAAAGTGGAAGTATTTGGATATCTTGTAGGAGAAATTTACTCCTGGAAAGAAAAAAAATATCTGCTT
>JAEOUI010000045.1 GCA_016839425.1 Promethearchaeota archaeon | reverse complement strand
TTTACTCTGAGACGCCCTTCCAAGGTTTGAACATCTTTATTGTTCCGAACATTAAATTCTATAAGCCTACCCTTGTTTCCTTCCTCCCCCTTATCGTTCATAACTAATTCTCCCGTTAATTCAACTGGGACCTTCACTACATCTACTTGATCAACAATATCACTTCGAAAGACATTGGGCGAGATAAATTCAACTTCGATTTTCTTGACGGGAGCGCATTTTTCCCAAATTCCTGGTTTGAAAACCGCCTTTAGAAAAATATCCTTGTTGCAATTGTCGACTTCTACGACTTTTGATATAACATTATTTTTTGACATGATTTCGGATAAAATGAATATAATTAATTTAAATAAAAGTTCTAAAGTTTTTAATAGTTTAGATAATGGGAATAATGCAATAATAAAATACTAATTCTGATAAGATAATAATAAATAAGAAAAATCCGATAAATAGGACTAATATTATTAAACGAAATTGAAGTGATCTCGCCTTAAGTATTTTAATTTTTTCTTGATGAATTGCTTGCGTGATAATTTTAAAAGTATTAATTCCGAAAAATGCATAAGCCAGCAAGAAGAAAGTAATTATTGTAATCCAGACATTTAATTCGGGCAAGATTTTCAATGCATTAACTACATCCATAAACCAAAAAGGAGAGATTATTAGAAAGTAGAAACCAATTAAAGGTAATGAGCAAAAAAAAGTTATAAAACAAGCAATCAAACATAACTTAAGAATTAAAATCGTATTCGGTAAAAAAAAGCTAGTCAATAAGTAATTTAAAAATGTGATTATTGTCGAAAGAATAAAGGAAGCAACAAGAACACTTATGAACTGATTAAATATTATAATAAAAAAATTATTTTCTTGAGATATTACACTCGGTTGGATTCGCAATTCTTTACTTTTATTTATAAGCCTCAGCCTTCCTCAGATAATTTCCTTTTTAATAAATTTAAATCATATAAATTTGTTTTCATCATTGGCTTACTATCGGATAGTTAAAATTTTTGTATTTGATATTGAATCTTAATACACCCTATTCTCTTATCAATCTACTTTTTTCAACCGAATTTTCTGCCTTACAATTCGGACAAATCCAAATAGAGGCATTCTTTTTTACGGAATTAATACAATTGGAACATATTGCTATATCGCAAATACAATAATGCAGAGAATCGATAGAATTCTCAAAATTTTTAGAACAAGAAAAGCACGCAGGAGGATTTGCTTTTTCGGGCATGTTTTTAAATAGTTAAATTTTAATTCTAATTGTATAATAATATTTTAGTTTCATTTAATTTATTTCTATTCCAAAGAAATTTTTTTAAAATTATATTATTGAAAGTTAAAGGTCCTTTATCCTTATTATCAATTCTTTAAATAATATTAATAAGGTTCATCAAACGAATTAACTTAAAAATAGTCAATTCAATTCATTAAATTTAATTGTGATTTAACAAGTTCTTAATAAATTCCAATAAATGATTAATAGAGAACGGTTTCGTCAAGTAAGCATCAGCCCCCAAGCTTTTGCCGCGCTTTATATCTTCTTGAAATGCCTTAACAGTAAATAAAATTACTTTGATATTATCAAATCTCTTATTTGATTTGATTTCGCTTAATATTTCAAAGCCACTTTTTCCTGGCATCATAATATCAAGGAGTATTAAAGCAATACCATCGCACTTTTCTTCTAAGATTTTTAACGCTTCGGAACCATTGTTGCAACTTATGGTATTAAATCCCCCTAAATGGAGTACTTGAGAGGTTAATGTAGTAATATCAGGCTCGTCGTCAACAATTAAAATCGTTTTATCACAAATCATTTCAAATTCCTATAAACATTCTTCAAAAATGCAAAAGTATAACCGAATTTATATACTTTATACAAATGATGGTTGGTGAGTACAATTGACACGAAAAAACTCTTTGCCCAAATTTCCAGATTCATATCTTGGTAGGAAAGCAGATGAGTACAACGAGCAAATATGGATGGAGAGAAATCAAAAAAAAACGGCTCTAAGGTGCGTGGAATTTCTTTACGACGATAAACTTGGAACACAAGAGATAGTCCCTGAAGAAGAATTATTAATATTAGATATGGGTTGCGGAACGGGATATTCCTCAGAAATACTTTTAAACTATGGGTTTCGAGTTATTGGAATTGATATTTTAAGTGACATGATGCAAAAAGCTGTTGATAAAAAAAAACATTATAAATGGAGAGATTTATGCTTAATTCTTTGTGATATTAACCACTTACCATTTAAAGAATCGACAATAGATCACGCAATTTCAGTTTCTGCGTATAATTTTATAACCGCTAACGAGAAAAACAGGAATAAAAAGGAATATATTGCCAATAAAACTGCCAATCGTTTGAGAAAAATTTTAAAAGTAAACGGAAGAATTGTAATTGAATTCTACCCTGAGGACGAGAACGACCTTAATCTTTTTACAACCTCTTTTACGAAAAATAAATTTACAGGATTTATGATTAAGGATAATCCACGACAAAAGGGAGGAAAATCGTATCTATTATTAAAAAAAGAATGATTGTAAATGGTTAAATGTAGGTTTTGTCAAAAGGAAAATAATTTAATTTCGAAAGCATTATCATGTTGCCGAGCTTGTTTACTGGATTTGGAATCAGAGGTCATTGAATCACATATCACGACTGTTCATAACGAAGTAAGGAGGATGGAAGATTTAACATTAAGACCACCAAAATCAAAGGAAAATGATATAAAAATTAAATGTAAATTATGCTTTAACGAATGCGAATTGTCAGAAGGGGATACAAGCTATTGTGGACTAAAGGTAATAAATTTCAAGGGAGAAAAAGCCAGGCCTTTTCCATCAGCATCTTTGGCTTATTTACATGGCTATATAGACCCAAATCCAACAAATTGTTGCAATGCATGGTTTTGTCCTGCGGGAACGACAAGTGGTTTTCCAAAATATTCTCTTTTTGAAGGTCCTGAATATAATACATTGAGTTATGCTGTTTTTCTCTACGGATGTTCTTTTAATTGCTTGTTTTGTCAAAATTCATCCCACAAACACTTCTCCAATCATAATTTGGTTAATGTTGACGAGCTAGCGCTAAAAATTTTTGAGAACAGAAAAATAACCTGTATTTGTTATTTTGGGGGAACTCCAGAACCTCAATTACCATTTACTATCAATTTATCAAATAAAATTCTTGAACATATTAGAAATTCTGGAGAAAAACGAGTTTTTCGAGCCTGTTGGGAATGGAACGGTACGGGAAAAAGATCATTTACAGAAGAATGCATGAAAATTGCGATTAAAACAGGGGGAAATATTAAATTTGATTTAAAAGCATTTAACGAACGAATCAATTTAGCACTGTGTGGTGCGAGTAATAAAAGAACACTAAAAAATTTCGAATATTTGGCGAAAAAATATTTTGGAACAAGAGAAAAAGACATGCCAGAATTAAGCGCTTGCACCTTATTAGTTCCTAGTTATATAAATCACGAAGAAGTAGAACAAATTGCTTCTTTTATCGCTTCTATAAACGAAGAGATTCCATATAGTTTATTGATATTTCATCCAGATTATATGATGAATGACTTGCCAATAACACCTAAAAGACAGGTTGAGAAGTGTCTAGAAAGTGCAAAAAAGTATCTTAAAAAGGTTAATATCGGAAACAAGTTTCTACTATGAGGTTATTTATAAAAGCTTTAGAAGAAATCGCCAAGGCTCATCAGAAGTCAAAAAATTTATTTAATATTAATAATTTTATAATTCATTCTTATTGAAGAGATGTTAATTATGAACCATAAACTTTAAAATAACTCATCGGTGATCGAAAAATACAAAAAGCAAG
>JAEOUI010000388.1 GCA_016839425.1 Promethearchaeota archaeon | reverse complement strand
CGAAACCATAGTGTGAAGTTTCACACTAAATTTTATTAACTATCGTTAATTTTTCCACGCAATACTATATATTATTCATACGCATTGAAAAAACCATGAAAATAGAAAAATCGAGTCAAGATCTCGAAAATGAAGTAATATACTCCGGTCTCTGCATCCATTGTGGAAGTTGCAACGCTTTTTGTCCCCATATGGACTTTAACCAGACACCTGGTGAAGCATTTGTCGTTGATGAGTGTGCAGAGACGGTTGGCTTGTGCTACAACTCGTGTCCAAGGAGTTTTCTTCCCATTAAAGAAATTGAACAAAAACTTTTTGGAGAAACTCGGGTTGATTTGGGCGTAGGCGTTTACAAGGACATCATCCAAGTAAAAGCAAAAAACGACGATATATTACACGCTCTCGTTGAAGCTGCCTTTAAGGAAGGCGTTATCGAGTGCTTGGTGTTAGGAGAACCAAACGGGGCAAAACCTGCCGTATCATTTCCAAAGATCGTCTATAACGCCAAGGACGCTAAGAAATTAATTCCGCAAAAAACAATGGACAACGCTGGACCTTTAATAACTGGCATTGGTCAAGCTTACAAGGAATACAAGAAAAATATTGGCATTATCGCTAATCCATGTCATCTCCAAGGATTAGCAAAGATTCTCGTTTCTGATTTTAACACGGGAGCAGAAAAAACATCATTAAAGATCGCTTACGCTTGCTCTTCTGGTGGAATGGCAGGTTGCAAGTATTGCACGGACTTTTCTGGTGAATTTTCAGACATTTCCTATTCGCCATGGGGCGCTCCTAAGCCAGAAGCACTCTTAATCATAAGGACCGCCGTTGGACAAAAAGTAGTGGATGCTGCGAAAAAGATGAAACTCATAGAAGTGACCAGTACGAGTCCAGACTTATCTGAAATGAAAAAGTTCTTGAACAAGAAGCGCAAGAAAAACTTCAAGACGCTCCTCGGCAAATCGCTTGTGAAAGCCAAATATTTGGACTTTAGCTACGAAGAATTAAAGGACATTCTCGAGGAATAAAAATCTTCATCTTATCTTTTCATTTCCTTATTATTCATTTTTTTTAGAATTTTGAGTATTTATCTATTTTAAATCTTGATAAAAAGAAGAATCCTTTTGAATTATATAATTTCTATTGAAATTAATAAATTAATTAATGGTACTGAAAAAAATACCCACATAGGTATAAAAAGCGTCAAACCATAATGATCCCAATTCAAAAACAATATGAAAAATGAATATCAATAAAATTTAATTGTTCTTAAAAGGTGCATTATTTCAATGGAGAAAGAGAATATGGAGTTGTACAGAAAATTGCAGCAACACATGAACACCCAACCCGTAGGATTTCCACCTACTTCGTCTGGATCTGACATTCGCTTGTTGAAATATTATTTTAGTCTCGAAGAGGCTTCAATTGCTCTTGTCCTAAATTATAAATATCAATCTTTAAATCAAATCCACGCGTCTTTAAACAAGCAATTTTCCAAAAAGCACGATTTAGAACGAATTCTCGAGAGAATGATGGAAAAAGGAACTATCAGATGGAAATCAATTGATGGCATTAACTACTTCCACCTTTTACCCTTAATTGTCGGCTTGGACGAATCTCAAAATTACAATCGCTCGTTAAGCTACATTCAATTATTATTTGAATATATGATGGAAACTGGATTTCCTTTTAAACTTGTCTCGGGGCAAATATCTCAAATGAGAACGATTCCCGTGGAAAAAAGCGTTGAAATTGAACATCTTGTAAGTAGCTACGACGATATTAGCTCGATCGTTCAAAATATTCGAGAACCAATCGTATTACTTGATTGTATATGTCGAAAAACACAGATTATGCTAGGAAACCAGTGTAAGCAATCATCTCGCTTGGAAACATGCATGGCCTTTGATAATCTCGCAAAACAATGGCTTCGAAGAGGTCAAGGAAAATCAATCAGTAAACAAGAAGCGCTCGAGATTTTGAGGCAGAACCAAGAAGATGGATTGGTTTTACAGCCTTCTAATTCAAAAGCTCCAGAATTTATCTGTTCTTGCTGTGGTTGTTGTTGTGGAATATTAACAGCTCAGAAATATTTACCCAATCCCGCTCAATTTTGGGCAAGTAATTACTTCGTCGAAATAGACGAATCTTTATGCAAAACTTGTAAAATATGTGTGGATATTTGTCAGTTTGATGCCTTGATGTTTCTCAAGAACAAGAATGGGGTAAAAATTAACTTGGAACGATGCGTTGGATGCGGAAATTGCGTTATATCTTGTCCAAATAATGCCCTTCGATTGATTCAAAAAACTAAACACTCCTACATTCCAAAAGATATAGAAGAGCTTTATGAATTAACGATGTAATCAATTAAGGATCTTTAAAGAGACTTTTATAGTCGTAAATAAATATCCGTCTCATTTTATATAGTATCAAAAAATATTTCATTTAAATGTGATAATAAAGAACTGAATCTTACATTAAAAAAAAATCATATTACCTCGAAGGTAACCTTTACATTGTCAATTATTTTAAATTTTTTTGCCCACATTAACACATATTTTCTTCTTTTTTCTCTTGTAACATCAAGTATCACGATTGTTGGGATTATAAAGAGCGTGATGAGAATTGGGAGCAACATTTGAACAAAAAAATCCCCAAATACCTTTCCTTCTGCAATAAATTCGTTTATAACGGTGTAAAAACTCAAAATGACTGAGATCCCCGCATATCCTTTTAAGATGTATAAGTACCAACCCCCCACGCTCCTCACTTCAAGTGGAACTGGTTTTTTTTCTACTTTTTGTTGGTTAGAATATACCAGTCCAGAGTCTATTAAAAACCAGACAGGAGAAAACAATGCAACTCCAATTGCAGGTGCTATAGCAAGCATGATCATTATAATTAATATCGTATCTTCAATATTATAAGTCGGTTCAGTTAATAGACTACTTCCCCAAGGTGTTACAGCTACTATTAAAGCAATGTTTAAGGCCATTAAGGCAGGAAATAGACCTTTAGATAAGCCTTTGAACTTATCAGGGTTCGGATCTCGTATATCTTCAATGCCATAACTCATTTTACGTCCAATTGTTTTTTTATGAACAATAAGAAACAATGGTGCCAGCAAATATCCAAACAAGGAGCCGATAATCGGACCTATCCACATAAAGGTAAAAGTGTAAAAATATTGTGCACTTGCTGTATCACCAGGTAAGATCGTTGATATTCCTGAACTTTCCATTAAAGGTCCTTGGAAAGACATCACAGTGAGAACGACAATGCTTAATACAGAGATAATTATGGCTTTTAAATATTTTTTCAATCTCATTATATCACTTATTTATTCTATTATTTTACCTACCAAATT
>JAEOUI010000513.1 GCA_016839425.1 Promethearchaeota archaeon | reverse complement strand
TTAGTTTCTTTTATTTCTTTGGTTTTTGAAGGTGTTGTTTCATCTTTTTCAATTTCTTTAATATCTTTTGTTTTCTCTTCAAATTCAGAAGAAGGAGTCTCAGTCGGCATTTTTTGATATTCAATATTATCTTTTAATTCTAAATCTGGCCCTCCATTTTCATAATTTTCAACTATTGCATCTATCATTTTTTGAATTTCACTATCAGGATGTTTAACATTAAAAATTGTCAGGTTAATCCTTCTGTGTTTATTTGGTACGAAAATTGAAAACCGATCATATTGTTTTACTATATCATTGGATGTTAAGGTGATAGTTTCTTTTTCTGAAATTTTTTGGGTTTTAGATTTCACAGGAAATTTTTTGTATGTTCTATTTCCTAAAAATTCAATTTTTCCGTCATCTCTTAGAATTTGGAGTTGCTGTCGAATTTTATCTCTTATGTACTGGTTTTTGGGAAATTTAACTTTCAGTTCTTTTTCATAAGAATAAAAGTCGTCTAAAGTAAATTCATCTTTGTCAATTTTATTTAAAATATCCTGTATTTCTTCTTTCCAATTAAAAATTTTAACAGGCTTTTCATCAATTTTAATTTCTTTTACTTTATCTTCGAGTGGCTCTTCATCCTTTGAAGCTTTTTTCTTTAAAACAATGTTATCTATTTCTTTGAGGGATTTTTCATAGTCAACCTCTTCAATTTTAATATCGTCATTTACTACTTTTTTAGTTTTTTTCTTGAAAAAGCCTGGAAATCTAAATCTAATCCTTTTTCTGATTTCTTTTTCCCCCAAAAAAAAATTTTTAGATATTCTAAATAATCAATGATATATTAATGTTATGCTGATTATATTTTTTCTAAAAGTTTTGATATTTTTTGATTCAAATCATATACTCTCGACTTTATTGTTGATATACCTTCAAGGAATGAATCAGTTGTTATTGCACCTTTTGATGACGGGTTTATTAAGCCGTCCTGTGCAAGCATTCTAAGGGAATATCTGATCGTGTGTTGAGGATATTTTGTAATTTTAGATAAGATTATTATTCCAACTGGTTCATTTTTTTGTATTGTTTTTAATATTTCTATATGCCTTTCAAACATATCAACTTCTTTTTCTAAGTTATTAATAGTAACCATGTTGGTCCGATTAAGGTTTTCCAACTATATTCCCCCTAAATACCGTTAAATTTACACTTACCGTATAACTATGCCAATAAAAAAATTTATCTTTATAAATAACATTGCTAAATGTAGAAAATATTTTAGATATTAAATTGGAAAGCTAGTTATGGTGATCTATTCTCATTCCCGTTTAAGCTGCTTTGAGCAATGTCCTCAAAAATATAAACTCAATTATATTGATAAGACTGAAACTGAGGTTGAGGAGAGTATTGAGGCTTTTCTTGGCAGTCGAGTTCATGAGGTTTTAGAAAAGCTTTATGAAGATCTAAAGTATCAAAAAGAAAATTCTCTTGAAGATCTCATCAATTATCTGCATCAGATATGGAAGAAAAATTGGGATGATTCTATTGTTATTGTTAAAGAAGAGTATGGTCCTGATAATTATTTGAGGATGGGTAAGAAGTTTATTTCTGATTATTATAATCGTTATCATCCCTTTGATAAGGGTAAAACCATTGCTCTTGAGGATCGTATTTTAATTAATCTTGATCAAGAGGGTAATTATCAGTTGCAGGGTTATATTGATCGTTTGGTTGAAGTAGATGATGGTTTTTATGAGATTCATGATTATAAGACCAATTCTCGTCTGCCTTTGAATGATTATATAAAAAATAATCGTCAGCTTGCTTTGTATATGATTGGTGTGAAGAATAATTATCCTGATGTTAAAAATGTTCGACTTATCTGGCATTTTCTTGCTTTTGATAAAGAAATAGATTCTACCAGGTCTGATGAAGAGCTTGAGAATCTAAAGAAAGATACTATCGAGCTTATTGACAGAATCGAAAGTGATGAAAAGTTTGAGGCAAATCCTTCTTATCTTTGTGATTGGTGTGAGTTTAAACCAATTTGTCGACAGTGGTCACATTTATATGTGATTCGTAAGAAACCTGAGAATGAATATCTTAAGGATTCTGGTGTGAGACTTGTGGATCGTTACGCTGAATTAAAAGCAAAGGAGAAACAGGTGAAGCTTGATTTATATGCTGAACTGGACAAGATTGAGGAAGCGTTGTTTGCTTTTGCTGCTAAAGAAGATGTTGATGTTGTTTTTGGCTCAAAAAACAAGGTAAGAATAAAAGAGACTGACCAAATAAAGTTTCCATCTAAGAATTCTAAAGAAAGAATTGATCTAGAGAATTTGTTAATAGAGAAAGGACTTTGGAATAAAGTTGATCAGCTTGATACGTCTGCATTAAATAAGCTTTTAGCTGAAAAAAAGATTGATAAAAAGTTAATTGATGATATTAATAAGTTTATCAAACTTGAAAAATCTAAAAGATTGTATATGAGTAAATTATGATTTGTAAAATCTGTGGTGTAAACGAAACAGATAACCCTGA
>JAEOUI010000582.1 GCA_016839425.1 Promethearchaeota archaeon | reverse complement strand
ATCTTCTTTAAACGATAAACTCAACTTTAAAAATTTATCCTTAAAACTTTCAAGATTGCTTTTATCAATAAACCTATCGTCTGCTTCTCGTAATTTTATCAATATCTCCGAAGCATCTGGTGCTTCATCCCAAGACAAATCATCAGATATTTCATAATTAGAACCATGTAAAAATTTAACAACCTCTTTCGGATGGCAGAAGTCAAAATCTGATTCTGTTGACTCTGACTTTATAAAATTATATATACTTTCTAACAAACAATCCTTAAGTTCCTCTTTTTCTTTTTTGTTAGTTATTTCTTTAAGAGTATCAAGAAAACTAAAAGCTTTTTTCTGATCTGCGGTTAAAGTATTCTGTAATAAACTTTGAATTTCCTTAATTATATCAATTGCCTGCTCAAGATTAATTGATTTCCTAAAAGTAAAGGATGATTTAATATCAGCATTAAAAGATTTTTTTTCATTTTCTGCTAAAAAATCAGCAATAAATTGACTACCCCTTACTATCTCAGTATTAATTTTACCAGTAAGTTTTTTCCAGACTTTGCCAAACGCCTCTCTTCGTGAAAAATTATAGTTTCTTCTAAAATTTCTTGACTGGGAGTAAACCAATCCAGTTAAATCACGCATTTCAGCACTTTTAAATTCTCCTGTTAACATTCTTTTTGCAACTTCAAACGGAAAACGCTCATCTATATAACTTTGAATAACGAAATAACCAGCACCACTTGTTATGGCATAAATATCATTATCATCAAAAACGAAAAGAATTAAATCTTTATTCAGGTTATAAAAAATTTCTTTTTCTTGTTCTTCCGAAAAATTATCTGGTAATAAATTTTTAAGGAATTCGACCCAACCCTTTGAAAATCTAACCTTTTGTAGAACTTTTATTTTTTTATCTTTATAATCACCTGTTGTTAAATTTAAAACACGTAATTCACTGTTAGCATAAGAATCTTTAATAATGTTGATTATTTCTTCTGTGTTTTTGCCTGCAAACACATCGATAGTGGTATCGATTTTCCAGATTGCTATATTACTTTTTTTACTTTTATCTGCAGGCATATTACATATTCATTTTTTTAGCAAGACTATGCATTACTGTATAACACAGAACTTCTTTCAATATGAGTCAGAAAATCCTCAATTGTTTTGGGTAAAATTGAGAGCTTTTCCTTCTCTTTAACATAATTAATCTGCATTACCGAATCTTTAAAAATACTCGGTGCTACAAAATAGCACATAGAATCAGGTGTGTCTTTTTTGAATGTTTCCAAGTGTCTGGCGATCGGCCAAATTTCCATGACTGTCTGAATTCGTCCTTCGGACATCGTAACCTCAACCAATATTCCTTTTACATCTTCAAAACACTCAATATCGCCTTTATCTCCGTTGCCGGCGGCCGTTGAAGTTGGCAATCCCTCATCATCATAGGGATAATTCGGAATGACTTTGACCTTTGGAAATTTTGATTTAATGGCCAGTGCGACCAAAAACTCCAACCTTATAGGATTTGATAAATATTTCAAGATATCATCTTTGGTTAATTTCTTTTTTGCCAAAATCATCAACTCTTCTTTTATCTGTTTCCAAGAATAAGTATCAACCCATTTGGCCAAGAACTTATCTCTTTCGGTAACACTTGCTGGCTTAGTCACTTCTGAAATTAGATTTTTATCAATAGTGGCCATGTATTCAAAATATTCCTCTTCAGTCGCATATTTCTTATATTTTGAATAATTAGCTAAAGCGTAATCAACTTTTTTCTGTTCGTTTTTATTAATATCAACAAAACGACCACCACCTCTTAGAGAAATCAATCCTGTTAGTCTCATTTTTCTAATAAACTCATCTGGATAGTCAACCATTATAGATTTTGGCTTGAACTTTTTAAAATCACCTTCCATTATCTGATTAACACAAATATCAACAATCACTTCCCAGCTGGGAGTATAACCATGTTCTTTCCTTATTTTCTTTATGAGTTTATATAGACTGTCTGCATCGTTATCTTTCCAAAAAATAACCAGAGGCAATTCCAGTTTAGAAATTCCCGTATCATTGAAATCCTTATCTGCATTAATTTTTTTGATAACATTTAGCAATAAAATCAAAGGAGCGTTTTCGTTTAAAACTCTACGAAACGGGCTATTACTCTGATATTTTACAAAAGCATTAAGAAAGGCCTGTTGTTCAAACTCGGGATGTTCGGTGTCCACCAATCTCAAACCAACATCAGAAAATTTTATCTT
>JAEOUI010000003.1 GCA_016839425.1 Promethearchaeota archaeon | reverse complement strand
TTTTAGATAAGGGGTTAATTGAAAAACTATTCGAAAAGTATTCCTTTTCAACATGCATTCATCTTGCGGCTCAAATCAATGTCCAAGAAAGCTTGGATTTTCCCGAAAAATCTTTTGAAACCAATGTAATAGGAACATATAATATACTTGAAGCCGCTCGTAAAATAAACACCAAGATCGTTCTTTTAGGCACTTGCATGGTTTACGATATTGCTGATTCAAGCAAGCCAATATCGGAAAAGCACCCTGTCAAGCCCGCATCGCCATACGCGGGATCTAAACTCGCGGCCGAAGATTTAGCAATATCCTATTTTCATGGGCTTAAGCTTCCCGTTGTCATACTTAGACCATTCAACACATATGGCCCTTTTCAGAAAACTAACATGGAAGGAGGCGTCGTATCGATTTTTGTGAGTCGTAAGATAAATAACGAACCCTTGAAAATTTACGGCGATGGCACCCAGACAAGGGATTTACTTTATGTAGAAGATTGCGCTGAATTCATTGTTGAAGCTGCCTTAGAGGAAAAATGCGTTGGAGAAGTTTTAAACGCAGGAACGGGAGAGGATATATCAATAAACGACTTGGCTCAATTAATCGTGGGCGATTATGACAATAAAATCGAACACATAGAACATCATCACCCACAGAGCGAAATCATGAAATTAGTCTGCGATAGTTCAAAATCGACAAGCATACTTGGATGGAAACCAAAGACTTCATTAAAAGAAGGCATATTTAAACTAGAACAATGGTTAAGAGAGGGGGAGGAATGATATTGGAAAAACCCGCTATTGAGGGCGGCACGCCCGTTAGAAAAGAATTCTTGCCTTATGGAACGCAATGGATAGATGACGCGGAGATAAACGAAGTTATTGATGTATTAAAGTCCAGCTGGATAACCACGGGACCTAAAATGAAGATTTTTGAAGAAAATTTCAAGGAGTTTAGAGGTTCAAAATATTCCGTTGCAGTAAATTCGGGAACAGCCGCTTTACATATTGCCACATCGAGCATCGGGATAAAACCAGGAGACGAGGTTATAACAACCCCTTTAACTTTTATAGCTTCCGCGAATTGCATTGTATATAGAGGAGGCACGCCCGTCTTAGCAGACATTAAAAAGGATACTTATAACATCGATCCTGAAGAGATCAAAAAGAAAATAACTAACAAAACAAAAGCGATCATCCCCGTACATTTTACTGGCCAACCTTGCGAAATGGACGAGATTCTCGAATTAGCAGAAGAACACGACTTGAAAATAATAGAAGATGCTGCTCATGCCATTGATGCGGAATATAAAGGTAAAAAAATAGGCACGATAAGTGACATGACAATTTTTAGCTTTCATCCAGTTAAAAACATTACAACGGCAGAAGGTGGTATGGTAACAACAAATGATGATGAATTTTACGAAAAATTAATGATGTATCGTACACACGGTATAACGCGGGACGCTGAAAAAAGGTTTGGAAAATCTGGAGGGTATCACTACGACATGCAGTATTTAGGATATCGCTATAATTTAAGCGAGCTCCACGCCGCATTGGGCATCCATCAACTAAAAAAATTAGAATCCTTTCAAAAAAGACGAAGAGAAATCGTAAATATTTACGATAGGGAGCTTGAATCAATTGAAGAAGTGACAATTCCTTATAGGATTGGTGACATCAAGCATTCTTGGCACTTATATGTGATTCAAGTAGAAACTAAGGATTTAAGCGTCGATAGGGATCATATCTTTAACGCTTTAAGAGAAGAAAACATTGGAGTTAATGTTCATTACATTCCAGTTCATTACCACTCGTTTTATCAAAAGAATTTTGGATTTAAAATGGGCACGCTTCCTAATGTCGAATGGTTATTTCCGAGATTGCTAACGATTCCAATATTCCCAAAAATGAGCGATGAGGACGTTTACGATGTCGTTAATGCGTTAGAAAAAGTTATTACCTATTACAGAAAGTGATAATCGAATTTTCAAGTTTTAGAAGCTAGAGATTTACAATTTTTTAAAATATTTAATAAAGATATTTTCAAAACCGTTCTTTTCAAAGAACGATCTTCCTTTTTTGTTATTAAAATGTGTTATCGCTACTATTGAATCAATGCCTTTTTTTTTCATTTCTTTTTCAAAAAGAGAATAAGCGTGGGTTCCTAATCCTGTTCCATGGTATTTATTAAGAATGGCAATGCTAATTTCGTTTTGTTCTTTAGAATTCGTTCTTCTTTTTGCTAAACGAATATATCCACAGATTTCATCTTTGAATAGAACAAGATAAATGTATTCGTCTTCAAAAGCGCGATTCCACCATTTTGAATGGTTTTCAAAGGAAACCTTCTCTGTAGTTAATACATTAAATCCGATATTATCGTTAAATACATTCCAAACGCCCTTAGAATGATGTTCGTTGTTTCTGTCAGCTGGAATTATTGAAATTGCTTTAATATCCATTATTATTCATCTCTTAAGTGTTTAACATTTTATAAATAATTTTATATTCTCAATATCTTCCAAAATGCTTTCTTGCGTGCGAGGAGTCTCAAATGTAAGATATTGGAGAGAATTCGTGTTAATTAAAAGTTGCTTAATCTTTCTTAAATCATATTGTCCTTCTTTTAACGGAAGATGCTCGTCAAGTTCAATATTCAGATTTCCATTAGAAATATGACATATTAAAGGCATTTTATTGTCTATAAACGCCTTCAAGAGATCGAAGTAATCAGATTTAAGCGATATTGATGCTTTAATTGCGTGATTTATATCAAAACAAAACTCAAGTTCAGGGATGGCATGAAAATATTTTTTTAGAGTATCTGGATTGTAACCCAATAATGTACCTCCATGTAAAGAAGCATAAGGCATGTTTTCTATTGCAATAGGAGAAATTTCTAATTTCTTTATGTTTTCAATAGAAATATCGATATTTCCTGATTCAGGATGAAGGATATAAGCTATTGGATCCAGATTTTTAAATAATTTAATTTGAGCTTTTATTCGCTGAATTAATTTTTTGTTTTCTTCTTGATT
>JAEOUI010000581.1 GCA_016839425.1 Promethearchaeota archaeon | reverse complement strand
ACCTTTCCATCGAGTATTATCGCTTAAGATACCCCAAAAAAGAAGAAAAATCATCCCCATTAAAGCGGAAAAAGAAACCATAACGCTTACATAAAATTCAGGAAGGTCTAAAACATGAGTCAAATAAGTATTAAAAAAATTCTGCTCAATGAATCCATATACTTGATCAGCGGCATATAGTAAACCGATAACTATAGTTTGAAGTAAAATAAACTTAGGTAGCTTTTTTTGATTAGGAGTTTCCATTTTAACTTAATCTCTGATATTTAATTAACTTATAATAACTTATTGTTGATGGAAATATAATATTTAACACTAAAAAAAGTTTTGAAAAAGATAATAAATTAAAATAATAAAATATGAGAAAAATACTATGAATTAATTCAAAAAATTATTTCTTATACTTATGCCAGAGATAACCCATTCTTATTTCATCTTCTATTTCAATTTCGCCAGGAATCAGGTCTGAAATGTCAAGTGTGGATGCAAAGCTGCATTCATAATCAGGGTCAATTGTAATATCCTTTTGCCCTTCTATTATTCCTTCAGTTCTCTCATATTTGAATATCGCTTCTTGTTTGAATTCATAATCCTCCATTGATGTATAGCATTCTGCAGGCATTTTGAATGTTTCAACATCAATAAATTTGGCAAAATCATGCTGTTTATTTGAAATATCTGAAAATATGGTGTTAATTTCTTCACTTATCACCATCTCTTCACCTCCTATTTTTTTTTATGTTTTTTTTTTAGCATTCTCAGGAAGCGATCAAAAACCAAAACTCTTTCTCATAATAACTGAATCAATCCAAGCGAAACAAATCCAAGAAACTTTAGAAAAAGAGTAAGAGATTTGTATCGCTTATAGTAATACTACTACTACTACAAGACTTAATAATTCGGAAGTAGTATTTTTTGAGAACATTATTATAAAAAAATATCAATTTTACCCTTATAAATTTTTTCCAATAAATCTCAATATGCAAAATGTCAGATAACAATCATTTATATAGTTTTTACGATCATTTTCTACTAAGTCTCAAAACGAATAAGTGTTTTTTACTCATAAACATAAAATCTAAAAGGCTAAAAGAAGGAGTAGCATATTAGGAAAAAAAATAGTAAAGAAATTTTAAAATTTGGGTATATTGATGCTGGAATGACTGGAGATCAATCAAATTCAAATCCAAATGTACTTTCATTTTTCAGTTGAGAATTTTTGATCGACTGTTCTTCTGCAACAAGGTTACTTTTATTAGCAATTTTATGTAGCTGGGGAAGAGCTTGTTTAAATTCTTTTTTCCTTTCTTTAAACTCTGATTTTTCTTCGTCACTCACTTTCTTTAAGATAAAAAGGAGCCCGTTTAATAGACTTCTCTTTTTTTTTACTTGAACACCATTTTGCAAAGATCCACTTGTCTTGGATACTTTGTTTATCGTTGTCCAAGGCCAAAAAACGATATCTTGTTCATATTGAGCTGCTTTTAAAAACCCTAAACCATAGGTTGTTGCTATAAAAGGAGAATCCCACTTTAAGGTTTGTCCAGCCCCTCGATCTTCACTAATACTTGCCATGCCTGCAAATTGAACCTCATCATTTTGGGGCATTGCGTTCTTCAACCAAGCTACAATATTTTGAAGACTAATACTAAACGCAAATGATTTTCTTTTCACTCTTGCCAAGTTGATTCACTTTCTAAAAATTTTCAAAATGAATTGTAATATATTTATAGTTCAACACATTTTAGATAAAAATATTTCGAGTAAAGATTGATCTGGAAATTTTTGAACTATTTCTAAAAATAAATATATCATTGTACTAGGAACTTAGTGATGAAAGTATTATTCTGAACATTCCTTGTTTAAATTTATAATTTTAAAGGAATAAACTATAGTAGCTATAGTAATGCTTTAATCCGATAAAATGTTTAATTGAAGTAAATAATTGAATGAAAAAACTACTTTTAGATGATAAATTATCATGGATAAAAGAATTGTCTTAGTTGGAGCGGGAAGTACTTCCTTTGGACCTTCGATGTTTACAGACTTGATGCATAGCAAGGTATTAGGCGGTTCCACGATCGTGCTTCATGACATTAATAAGGAGCATTTAGAAATAATTCATGACATTGTGAAAAAAGAAAATGAATTACAGGATGAAAAGTTTAAAATAGAAAGAACTACGAATAGATCTGAAGCGTTTAAAGGAGCAGATTTTATCATCAGTTCAATTGAAGTGGGGGAACGTTTCAAGCTTTGGAGGCAAGATTACGAAATTCCAAAAAAGCACGGCTCTACTCAAATACTAGGTGAATGTGGTGGACCAGGAGGCAGTTTTCATGCCATGCGAATCATTCCACCAATAATCGAAATTGTTAAGGATGCTGAAAAGATTTGTCCTGATGCATTTTTCATTAATTTCTCAAATCCAATGGCCAGAGTTTGTTTAGCAATAAAGCGTTCAGTTAAAAAACTTAAATTTTGCGGGTTATGCCATCAGATTGGATTCATGGACGAACATATTCCGAAAATGTTTGATGAAAGACTCCGTGATTTTAAGTCAACTGGACTTCATATTAATGAATTTAGAAAGATTCATGCTGATGTCTTGTCTAACTTAAAAATGACGGTGGGAGGTTTAAATCATTTTGCATTTTTATTAGGATTAGAAGATAGAAAAACGGGAGAAAATTTAATGCCAAAATTTAACCAGATGGCCAATGATTATTTCAAAGATAATGAAGATAGATATGAGTTTTCAAAATTAACATTTGAGGTATATAAGCGATTTGGATTCTTTCCGTATGTAGGAGATAATCATCTTGGTGAATATATACAATTTGGAGAAGAATTCACTGAAACTCAAGACATGGTTGATTGGATTGATCGCACCGAGGAACACGGAGCAGGAGTATACGGAAGAGTAATGAGGACGCATAAAAGATTAGAAAAGGGGAGATATCTTAAAAAGGGAATGCTACCGACCGAACCTTCTGATGAGAGAGCAATCCCAATTATAGAAGCAATCGTTCAAGATAGTAATACATATGAAACAGCAGTGAATATACCAAATGATGGCTTAATTGAGAACTTGCCGCAAGACTTAATCGTTGAGGTTCCTGCTACTGTGGATAAAGAGGGGGTTCACGGTATTAAATTAGGAAAAATAGATACTGATATAGCAACAATACTTCGTATTGAAGCATCTATTCAAGATCTCTGTGTTAATGCCATTATAAATAAATCAAAAAGAGAAGCAATTAACGCTATCGCTCTTGATCCTAATCTAGGGAATTTTAACGCCGCGGAATTGATATTCAACGAGATGCAAGAAAAGCAAAATCAATTTCTTGGCTATCTAAAATAGTACAAAATCAATTTTTTTTTGATGATATTTTTTTTTGATGACTATTTATTAAAGAAGCCATCTTATTAGCATATTAGCATATTATAAAAGTATTTGGTCAACATGATATCAGAAGATAAAAAGGAAAAAATATTAAAAGTTTTAGATAACTTTCTCGTGGAAGCCCTTGGAGTTGAAGCCATCATTGTGTCTAATAAAGCAGGAGAAATTATCGCAGGATCAAAAAAGAGTGATAGTCTCCAGACAATGGAGATAGTTTCTATTCTTTCGACCATTGTTTCTCCCGTACTCGATGTAATTAGAAATGAATTTGCTTTCAAGAAATTTGGTACCGCATCCTTTGACACGGAGGAACACCGACTTTTGTTTGTTTCTATAAATGAAAAAAATGATGTTCTCAGTATCGTCTTAGATGCCATGGCCTCCATCGAAAAGATTGCTCCTTTTGCTTATCTCGTAGCTGAAAAAGCAGGATTAGTCCTTGATGCAGATGAAGGTGAATTTATTCAAACAAGTCTTCCAATTTTTGAATACTTGGAATTACCAGCTGATCGTCTAAAAAATCAAATATATGAATCAAGCATTGAATCAGGTGGCATTTATCGCTTTAAGTTTATAGTTATTGGCGATCATGAAGTCGGTAAGACATCCATCATTCGACGGTATGTTGAAAACCAATTTTCTAAGGATTATAGGACTACCATTGGCCTTAATATTTTATCATGTTCATTTGAATTCTTGAGTAACGAAATAAACATCACGCTTTGGGATGTAGGCGCCCAAAGTTTCTTTAAACGTTATCGAAAGACATACTATCTAGGAGCGCAAGCAGCTTTTATTGTATTTGATTTAACTAGACCGGAGAGTTATGACAATATCAGAGAATGGTACAATGAATTCAAAGAATTCGTTCCAGACAAAGAAATTCCAATAGTCATAGTTGGTAATAAGTTAGATCTTGCTGATGAAAGAAAGGTTTCATATCAAGACGGAGTGAAGTTAGCTAATGAACTTTCTAAAGAATCAGGAATTTCCAGGATTTCCTATATCGAAACCAGTGCATTAAATGGTGAGAACGTCGAAGAAGCGTTCATGTTAATAACATACCATTATATAATGGAAACTAAAGATGTTGCTGAAGTAAAGCTGAGAAAGAATCTTTATCGTGAAGTAAAAGCGGTTTTGGATAATAAGGATACAATTGAGGTAACCTTTATTTCAGAGAACACGTATTGGAGTCCAGGGATGCAGATCCTGACGGAAATTCCAGATTTGGGCGGTTTCGAGAAGCTGAAAGAGGAAAAGGAAGAAAAAATCTTTAAATACGAGAATGGGTTAGTCCTTAGAAATTATCTATACAGTAATTTTGACGTGTTCGATTCTGATGGCGTGTTATGTATCTTCGATGCAAGAGGCAAGATGAATATTGATGAAAATTGGAGTGAAATCATTAATGGAATGCTGACGAAAATCAAAAACCACAGCGTTGTACTCATAGGAATTCGCGTGTTAGAAGATTCAGAGTGGTCCAGAGTAGCGGAACAATTTAAAATATCCGAAGACTTGCAGAAAAAGGTGGAATCCTTTGTCATTTTCAAGATTGGTGATGATTATAAGCAAGACATTTATGATCAGCTCACCATAATGTTTAAAGAGCTAGATAAGATCACTTGGATGAACATGGT
>JAEOUI010000044.1 GCA_016839425.1 Promethearchaeota archaeon | reverse complement strand
TTTTTCTAAAGCTTCACTTATTTGTCTTGAAGCTAAGAATCCTTGTAACTTTTGACCGTAAAACATGCTCGTGAAAATGAGTAGAAAAAAGAGCAAGTTCATTATTAGGCTAAATGGATCGGTATTAGAATTATTCATAACGGTTTTTAATTGATTCGGTTATTGTTATTGAAGAATAAAAGTTGTAAATTTTTGAACTTTTTTCTTTTGACCATAATTGATAACAATTATTTCACATCAGACAATAAAGAAAAGAATAAATTCTTATTATTGTTTCTCCAATTAGCATATTATCAATAGGTTTAAGATGACATGATTGACGAAGAAGACGATGAAGCAATTTTAAACAAGAAAACGAGCGCAAAATCGATACTTAAAACGCTAGGCGTGTTAGGTTTAATTGTGTTGGGAGCTATCATCATATATATAGGTGTTTTTCCCGATAATCAATATCTTAATTTTGCTTTAGGATTTATCATAATTTGTATTGGTTCTTCCATCATTCAAATGCCTTCCAACCCTCCAGAACCTGTAAAAAAAACTTTAACAATAATCATTTGTGATTCATGTGGTGCCACGACAGTTCGGGATTATAAAGACGGTGATTTTGTTTACAAAAAACTAGGAAAATGTGAAAACTGTAGCAAATCCATTTCTATCAAACAAGTTTATTCTGTTAAATTGAAAAAAGAAAAAAAAAACAAGAAAAAGTAGTTCAATACGAGTTATATTTATATTATTCTAAATATGAAATCTCGTTTTGTCTAAAATGGAAAAATTTTTTAGAAATGCATAATTTGAAATTTCATAATCGTAAGAAAGCTTTAGTAGAATTAAACATGAAAAACAATATTCTCAATGCAAGGTTCACAGAAAAGCTAGTTTGCGATTTTATATTCTTTATTTTGCCAAGAGAATAAATTCAACTCGAATTCTCTTGGCTGCGGATATTTTTCTCGATATACCAATTCTAATATATTTTCGTTTCTGAACGCAAATAATTTCCTTCTAAATTAATTTTGAGCAATTTTGAGGGCTTTCCGTGGCAAAACATTTAAATAAATTAAAGAGTTAAACAAAACATAGTAATCAATATGATTAGGATTTTTTCATCATGCCCATTTCACTCAGAAAGCAAACAATAGATGTTTTAAAAGCGCTTAAAGAGAAAAATTCCGATGTCGTAGCCTCAGAACTCGCAAATGAACTAGATTTGACCTATATTGTTGTAATGTCTGCTGTAAACGATCTTATCGATGTTAAACTAGGAGGTTTCAAGGAAGAAGAAATAGATCAAATTTCTCTTACGACAGAAGGTAAAAATTATTTGAAAAACGGATTACCAGAGCGACAACTCATTGACATAATAAAAAAAAGTAAGCTTAAGGAAGTTAGCGTTCAAGAATTACTTAAAAAATCGGGATTAGAAAAGAAATTATTTTTTGTAGGCTTATCGAATATGAAAAGTAATCGATGGGTCGCCCAGAGTAAAGCATCTGGCGAGGATAAATTATTTATCGTCGCAGAATCCTTCAAAGAGACTCCTCTTGAGTTTTTCCTATCACAATTTAGGGAAAAAAAGAACCTTGATTATAATAATCTTTCAAAGCAAGAACAAGCGTTAATAAGCGTCTTGAACAAGCGGAAATTAATAACCCGTAAGCGTAAAACTTTAAGAGTATTATCACTCACGAAGAAAGGAAAAGAAATAGAAATATCAAAAATAAAAGAACTTCAACAAGTTAGCAAGATAACTTCTACCATGTTAAGCTCTGGGACATGGAAAGATTATGACCTCAAGCCTTTTGATGTGTCGAAACCAGGACCATTGTTAAAAGGAGGAAAGATTCACCCCGTAATTAATTTAATCAACGAAATTCGAGAAATTTTCTTATCGCTAGGTTTTACCGAAATTAGAGGTCCGATTATAGAAAGTGCTTTTTTTAATTTTGATGCCCTCTTCCAACCACAAGATCATCCCGCCCGAGAAATGCACGATACTTTTTACTTAAGCAATCCCAAATCTGCAAAGCTTCCAAGAAAGGATCGAGTGGTTGCCGTAAAAAATACACACGAGAATGGTGGCGAAAGCGGTTCAAAGGGTTGGGGATATCAATGGGACGAAAATATTTCGAGAAAAACACTTTTAAGAACTCACACTACGGCAACAACGGTAAGAAGACTCGCTCGATATTATCAAGAAAACGAACAACCTCCAATAAAGGTATTTTCTATCGATCGTGTTTTTAGAAACGAGAAAGTCGATAAATCTCACTTGGCAGAGTTCACGCAAATCGAAGGAATCGTTATTGGAGACAATGTAACATTAAGCGACCTTATTGGTATTATAAAAGAATTTTACAAGAAAATGGGATTTGAAAAAATCGTAACTCGCCCAGGATTCTTCCCTTATACCGAGCCAAGTATGGAAATCTCGGTCTTTTACGATAAATTGAACAAGTGGATCGAAATGGGTGGTTCAGGCATTTTTCGACCAGAAGTAACATATCCCTGGGGGATTAAAAATCCCACGAGAGTGCTAGCATGGGGATTAGGTCTCGAGAGGTTGGCGATGTTGAAATTTGGACGCAAGGATATTAGGGATTTATATATGAATCCAATAAAATGGCTTCGAGAACAGTCATATTAGGGTGGTAAAGCAAAATGCCGACTTTAGATTTGAAAATAGAACGATTAGAACGGTTAGTGGGAAAAGAGCTCAAGATAAGTGATCTTGAATACGATCTGCAATGGATTAGCCTCGATTTGGAAGATATCAACGAGGAAGAGCGCACTATCAAGGTTGAATATAATCCAAATAGACCCGATTTTTCCAGTCCTGAAGGGATTTCGAGGACTCTTAAGGGTTATTATGGTTTAGAAGTAGGCCTTCCTAAATACGAGCTTTCGGAAGGATCCATCACTATGAAAGTAGACGATAATGTAAAGGATGTTAGGCCTTATATTGTATGTGCCGTTGTCAAAAATATTGATTTGGACGAAGACGAGGTTGCAACTTTAATGAATATTCAAGAACAACTCCATTGGGCCGTAGGAAGGGACAGAAAGAAGGTTGCAATTGGTGTTCACGATTTAGATAAGTTAGAACCACCTTTTAAATATACGGCCGTGCCTCCAAAAGAGGTTAGTTTCGTTCCGCTCCACGGAGATGGTGATCCAATGGATCTAGAAGAGATATTGAAGTATCATGAAAAGGGAATTCAATACGCACATATTCTAAAGGAGAAAGAAATATATCCATTGTTATTAGATAAAAAGAACCAAGTAATCTCTTTTCCTCCAGTTATTAATAGTATACTTACAACGGTAACTGACGATACAAAAAATTTATTCATTGAAATGACAGGTACTGACGAAAAATCAGTAAATCTAGCGTTGAATATATTAACTACGATGTTAGCTGATACTGGCGCCCAATTAGAATCCGTAAAGATTTTATATGAGGGAAAAGAGGAATTCATCACACCAAATTTAGATCCCATAAAATGGGATGTAAATATTGACTATATTAATAATTATCTTGGATTGGGACTCTCCGCATCCCAAATGATCGAATGCTTTAAAAAAGTAAGAATGGATGCTCAGAAATCAAAAAAAAAAGGAGAATTAGAAATACTCGTACCCGCTTTCCGAGGCGATATCATTCATCCCGTGGATTTCACGGAAGAATGTGCTATTGGTTTCGGATATTACAATTTACCTTTAACAATTAAAGAAGGATGTGTTGGGCAATACCATTCAATCCAGTCGCTTGCTAATAAAATTAGGACAATTATGATTGGTGCGGGTTATCTCGAAGTCCTAAACTTTATTCTGGCAAATTCAGAAAAGCATTACGATTTTATGAACAAAAAATATAATGAAAAATCGCTTGTACAGATAACAAATCCTGTATCAAAAGAATACGACACCTTGAGAACAAATATCCTTCCAAAATTGATGGAAACATTACTCTTTAATAGATCTGAAGAAAAACCAATTCGCATTTTCGAAGTCGGAGATGTAATCCTCTTAGATCCGAAGGAAGAAACGGGTGCAAAACGAGAACTTCACTTCTCCGCGATTTCTTACCATGAAGACGCTAATTTCACAGAAATGAGATCAGCACTAGACTTCTTAATGAACGCAATGGGGAAATTCAATCAATTTGAGATTAAATCATCAGATAATCCAACATTCATTAAAGGACGATTTGGGGAGATTTTCTTGAAGGGTACGAAAATAGGTGAGATTGGAGAAATTCACCCAGAAGTTTTGAATAATTACAAATTAGAGTTTCCGGCTGTTGCCATTGAAATAAACCTACAAAAATTTGATTAAATTTACATAATTCATATATCCTAAATAAAATAATATTATGAAAGAAATAGAGAATAAAAGGAAGGACATTGATAAGATCGACGAGGAATTAATAGCACTACTCAATGAAAGGGCTAAAATAGCAAGGGAAATTGGTTACCTCAAAAAAGATCAAGAATTGGAAGTGTATCAACCAGAAAGAGAACAGCAAATTATTGAAAACATAAAATCAAAAGCTAAATTTCTTCATCCCGAAAATATTGAGGCAATATGGAAGGAGGTAATTGGCGCTTGTAAAGCAGTACAAGATTCCATCTTAAAAGTTGGATATTTTGGCCCTCAAGGGACTTTCACGCATCAAGCAGCGTTAGCATTTTTTCCCAAAGCAGGTACGAACTTCATTTCTTTTAAAACAATATCCGATGTTTTTGAGAATATTGATAAAGGTGCTGTAAAATTTGGCGTTGTTCCCATAGAAAATAGCCTTCAAGGAACTGTTAGAGAAACTTTAGATCTCTTAATCGAGAAAGATTTGATCATATTTAGTGAAATCGAACTTAGAATTGTCCAAAATTTAATAACATTAAAAGACGCAAATCTATCCCAAATTAAGAATATTTACTCACATCCTCAAGGTCTTGCCCAAACTCGCATATGGACGAAAAAAAATCTTCCCAATGCGAAATTACTTAACGCAAACTCTACCGTTGAAGCTGTAAAAATAATAAAGGAACACAACGATCCATCGAACGCTGCTATAGGTCCAGAAATTTCAAGTAAATTATATGATTTAAAAGTTTTGCATTCAAACATCGAAGATAATCCTTCAAATTATACGAGATTTTTAATCGTTTCCAAGGAGGAAAACAAACTCATTCAAGAAAAAGTTAAAACATCAATCGTATTTATAACGAAACACACACCTGGAGCGTTATACGAGGCTTTAAAGCTTTTTGCAGATGCTAATATTAACTTGCTTAAAATAGAATCTCGACCAAGAAGAAAGGGAAAATGGGAGTATATATTTTTAATGGATTTTGAGGGAGATACAAGAAATGATTCAAAAATAAAGCATTTATTAGAAGATATGAAAAATATCGTCATATGGTATAAAGTTTTAGGTTCATATCCAATGAATTGATTTTAAATCATTGAATGTCTCATTTCTAACAGAACAGCTAAAAATATATTAATAAAATCTTATATTATGTAATTATATTTTTTGTCAGAAAGGATTTTGTTTAATATGGATAGAATTGATGGTAGAAAATTTGACGAGCTTAGAAAGACGATAGTACAAAGAAATTACCTTAAATACGCCGAGGGATCTGTCTTGATTTGTCAAGGAAATACAAAAGTTATCGTGACAGCCTCTGTTCAAGATTCCGTGCCAAGATTTTTAGCCGATACGGGCTCGGGTTGGATTACAGCAGAATATAACATGCTGCCACGAGCGACGCAATACAGGAACAATCGAGAGAGATATAAGGTAAAGGGGCGGACATATGAGATAGAACGATTGATTGGAAGAAGCATGCGCGCGGCATTCAATTATGAACAATTAGGAGAATTCACGATAAAAATCGATTGCGATGTCATTCAAGCGGATGGTGGAACTCGATGCGCATCGATTACTGGTTCTTTTATAGCCGTGTTTGATGCAATAAATTATTTATATAACGAAAACTTGATTCGTGATTTTCCTGATTATAATGTAACCGCTGCGGTCTCTCTTGGCCTTAAAGACAACAATATCTTGCTCGATTTAAATTACGATGAAGACTCGAAAGTAGATGTAGATATTAACATAATCATGAATGAAAAAAGCGAATTTATAGAAATTCAAGGAACTGCTGAAGGAAAACCCTTTAACAAGGAAAATCTGAATGAACTTTTAAAAGTTGGAGAAAAAGGGATACTCGAATTAATAAAGCTCCAAAAAAAGGAATTAAATTTATAGCTATTTTTATTTATTTTTTAGATTTTCTTATTAAAGATCTCTAATGAAAATAATCAATTTTTTAATTATGGATTTAAGGATCAAACCAGAATTTTTAACTTATAAAAACGATTACCATTTTCAATAAAATTTAATAATAGAAAGTATCTAAATGACGATAAAACTATTAATTTTTTCTCCTTTAGCAATTGAACATGGAAGAGGAGGAGAGATATCTTCAATTGAATTAGCTTCTGGTCTTCAAAAATATTATGATGTTATTTTACTTGATTCAAATCGATTTTATGGAAAAAAATATCCTTCAAAAAATTCAATTCAACATTTATTAAAAAAAATACCGATACAACATAGAATTAATTATTTAAACTTAAAAACATCTAATCTCCTATTTTCGTTTATTAAACCATTAGAACTATTTAAAATGTATAAATTAATCAAGAGAAGTGAGATTATATACGCTTCATATTCAAACATAAAAGACTCATTAATGTTTTTATTTTTTAGTTTGCTACATAGAAGAGGTAAATTCATAATTGGTT
>JAEOUI010000580.1 GCA_016839425.1 Promethearchaeota archaeon | reverse complement strand
ATGTAGTAAAAATTCTTGATCGTCATGATCCGGGAATAATTACGATAAATGCAGTAATTTCGGCTCTTCAATCTCATGAAGTAGTGAAAATCCTTCATAGTCTAAAAGGAGAAAAACCCTTAGGAGAGCCTATTAAAACCTATGTCATCTTTAATGCGATGACAATGATGTTTTATCACATTGAGAAAAAACGAAAACCTGAATGTACTCAATGCGGAAAAAATGTACGACGAGTTGTAATTAAGTTAAGAGCTCAATCACCATGTATCAATATTATCAAAATTTTAGAGAAAAATGGGTTTGAATTAGACCCAGAGTTTGAGCCAGTAATCACTTTATTAGACTTTAATAATGTTCAAATAGTAGATTTAGAAGAAACCCCTGTTGAAAATAGACTAAGAAATTTCGAGTTATTAACGATTGCTGGCTTTAAAGGTGGAGAAATATTTGTTACCCTTAAAATAGTATAATTCATAAAAAAACAAAAATATAAAACAAAAAAAAAAAGGTATAAGAATATGAGTGCAAGAATAACTCAAGATTTTGCAGGATTAAAAAAAATGTTAAAGGAAGGGCAAATTGTACAATTAATACCTTTTGATCCTAAGAATAAGAGCATTAATCATCTAGCCATCACCATTAAAGGTCCAAAAGGAACTGTTTTTGCGGGAGGCTTATTCAAATTGGAAATGAAATTTCCTGCTCAGTATCCAAGACAACCTCCATTTGTAAGAATGCACACTCCTATTTGGCACCCCAATTTCTGGCCGAAACCAACAGAATATAAAGGTCAGAGGAATATATGTCTAGCCCTTGTCGATCCTAGTTTAATTGGCAAGAAAGGGGGATGGAGTCCCTCAAAAACTGCGGTAACGGTAGTACAAGCAATAATCGCTATGTTAAATACACGCGGAAAATATATCAATCCGACGGACGTATTCAACAAGAAAGCAGCAATAGAAATGATGAATAATCCCAAATTCTATGAGAAAAAAGTAAAAAATCTTGTTAAGAAATATGCAAATAAGAAATGGTGAAGCTTCAAAATGGGAGATGAACAATTTTATAAGGATTCAATTAAGGAAGCATTAAAGAAAAAAATTAAGCAACAATTAAAGAAGGAATTAATGGAAGAAATTTACGAAGAGTTAAAATTAGAAGAAGATATGCTCAGCGATGAAATTTCTGCTATGATTGCTAAAAAAACAAGTAAAGGACCAAAACTAAAAGATGCAAAGAAGCCCGCTCCAAAGAATATTGCTGATGAAGCTGAATTGAAAACAACTGATGCAGCTATTCAAAAAGAAGTATTTATCACAGTAAAAGCTATTCTAAAAATCGCAAGCCATGCACTTAAATATGCAAACTCCAAAATTCCAAAAAAGAGATGGGTTGAAGTGATTGGTCTTTTAGCAGGAAAAGTAGATGGGAGTGGTTTAATCCATATTGAAGATGCTTATCCAATGGGACATGGTAATGCGGTGTATGCCGAAATTAAGGACTATAAAAATTATGTACGAGCATACAATGATATTAAGAAACAAAATTTCTTTATCTGTGGCTGGTACCATTCACACCCTTCATATGGCTGCTTCATGTCTAACGAAGATATGGGGACACAAGCACGATATCAAAAGCTCTGGGACAAAGCACTTGCTCTGGTTATTGACCCTTATCAAATTAACGGTACTTCCGCAGGATTTGAGATTTATAAAGCTGATATTAGAACAAATACATGGTTTCCTTTAGTATATGGTATTAAGGGATCCTTGGATATTAAAATGCTTCCCGAGATTTTAGAATTTATGAATCCTGTTATTGATGGTAAACCAGTATATTTAGAATATGATGAATAATCAAAAAATATAACTTAGTATTTTTATGATTATTATACAATGGAAAGAAAAAATATAATTAGAATAATTTTATTAATCTTATTAATTATTTCCTTAATTGAATTAATATCAACACAGTTTCAATCGTTTATAATTTCAAGTATTATTCTTTTTTGTCTTTGGTTTTATGGCACTAATGATTTTCTGAAAAGAAGGAAAAAATTAAATGAATAT
>JAEOUI010000387.1 GCA_016839425.1 Promethearchaeota archaeon | reverse complement strand
TTGTTCTGTTTAATTTCCATATTATTTTATTAAGATTTCTTATTAAAAATGAATGATTGAATTTTTTTAGACTTAGTAAGTTCTTAAATTAATGTTGAGGTTTATAGATCATAAAAAAATGAAAAAAAATTGAAATTATTAGTTTATTCATCTAATACAATTACAGCATCCACAAATAATTCGTAATTATTATCCTCGTCATAGTCGTGTATGATGACTTTTTCGATTTCGTCTGTTCCCTTTACTTCTAATAGTTCCGATTGGTGTAATATTTTTACATCAGACTTTTTGAGACGATCCCGAAGTTCGACAGTACCTGGGATTTCTTTTGCCGATGTCACGAGTATGACTCGTCCCGTGTATTCTGTGAGATCCAAAGCGAGTTCTATCGATTTATCTCCCGTGTCAGAAACAAGCGTTCGCTTCCCTCTTAGGTCTTCTAAATTAGGATTACTTTTATACACGCCCTTTCCAAGAAACTCGTCGAATCCCAATATCACACGAACTTCCAATTGACACGAGGTGACTACTTCAACTTCGGGTCTGGAGCCTTTCCTATAATTATCAATTGCAGCTTTTAGCGCATCGGCGGCAAGATTGGAGCAATGCATTTTAATTGGTGGAAGTCCGTCTAATTCTTCAGCTACATCGGACCTCGTAATTTTATAAGCATCGTCAAGAGTCATGCCCTTTGCCATTTCTGTTACCATTGAGGAAGTTGATACGGCAGATCCACAGCCAAATGTTCTAAATTTTATATCCTCAATGATATCTTCTTGCTCTGCGTTCTTTCCTATCTTTAATGTGATTTCCATCAGGTCTCCACATACTGGATTGCCAACCTTACCGTATCCATCTGCTTTTTCGATAAAACCGACATTTCGAGGATTTCTAAAATGGTCCATTACTTTATCCGTGTAATCAGTTGATTTTGGAATTTAATTTTCACCTTCTTCTTGTATTTGTTTTAATAAATCGGGAGGGGTTAATGGAGATAATAAGCGTAAGCGCTTTACAACTTTCGGCAACGATTCGAGCAAGTCGTTTATGTGGGACTCTTCAGTGAATCGCCCTAAGGTAACAACTAAGCTTCCATGTGCTTCTTCATGTAGGAGTCCCATAGAGATTAGCGTGTGTGATGGTTCGAGAGTTTTCGAACTACATGCAGAACCCGTTGCGCAAGCGATATATTTGTCTTTTAATCCAAGAATGAGAGATTCTCCTTCGATATAATCGAATCGAAAGTGAGCGTTGTGTGGAAGGCGCTTGATGGGGTGTCCATTCAAGTGAGATTTAGGTATTATGTCAAGAACGCCTTTTATGAGCTTATCGCGGAGGCTACTAAGCCTAATTGCTTCCGAATCGATTTCAGATTTGGTAATTTCGGCAGCTTTTGCGAATCCCACGATTCCTGGGATGTTTTCCGATCCAGAACGCATTCCCATTTCCTGCCCTCCTCCAATAATAATCGGATTTACTCTCACGCCTTTTTTCAAGTATAAAGCAGCAACACCTCTAGGTCCATAAATATCGTTAGAAGAAAGCGTGAGAAGGTCTATAGGAGTATTGGTCAAATCTAAAGAAACGGTCGCTTCGCTTGCAACTGCGTCTGCGTGATATAGAATTCCGTGTTCCTGAGCAATTCGAGCGATCTCTTCTACTGGTTGTAGGGAACCCACCTCATTGCTTGCAGTTGAAATTGAAATCAGTATTGTGTCGTCGCGAATTAATTTTTCAAGTTTTTCGATTTTAACAATTCCGTATTGATCAACAGGAACTTTGCTTATTGTGAATCCTTCTCTTTCGAGATATTTGGCGATGTTATGTATTGAGATGTGCTCGATTTCAGATATGATAATATGAGTGCCCTTGCGCTTGTTTCGCAATGCAGATCCAATTAAAGCTAAATTGTTTGATTCGGTTGCGCTTGAAGTAAATACGATGTTTGATCCTTCAGGGGCGTTTAAAAACGATAATATTTTTTTTCTAGACTCATCAAGTGCTCTTGTGGCAATGTCTCCATCAGCGTGCAGGGAGGATGGATTTGCGTATTTTTCGTTAAAATAAGGTATCATTTCATTTAATACTCTTTTATCTACTGGTTTTGCTGCCTGATAATCTAAATATGTGCTCATTTATGCGCCTCTTGTTCAATAATTCAATTTAAAACCATAATGTTCCGTCTGATTCTAATACAAGATCGTTTAATGTTGCTGCGCCAACGATCTTCACCTTTGGAATGAGTTCGACCGTGTCCCATCCAAGCATGCGTTTCGACGCTTCGCATACTAGTATTGGAATGCCCATTTCTAAAGTTTTATCGATCATCTCTTTTATACTTGGAAAGTCTCCGAGCTGGATCTTATCTGCTTCTCCGGGCTTTAATATTTTTAAAGCCGTCCCTAAAAAATATACTGTTGGTTCTAAATCCATTGCTTTCGCTGTTTGGGCTAATACTAAAGGAGAATATTGGCGTTCTGGAGCGTCGCTCGTTTGAATATACAATAATTTTTTTGCCATCTTCATCTCATCTCATTTATCATTTTATTTTTTTAAAGATAAATACCAAATCTTGCCCCTCCTTTCTAAATTCAACCACCTGAGTGTCAGTTCGCTTGGCCCACCTGTGAAGGTCCTCGTCTGCAGCGGGATCATCCGCAATTACTTTAAAACATTGACCTGGCTCGAGCTTTTCTGACAATGTTCTCGTTTCGAAAAGGGGTTCAGGGCAAAATAAACCCCTCGTGTCTAATTCTTCAGCAATATCAATATTTTCCTTATTTTCATCACTCATATAAATTACCTCCTTGGCAAGTAAATATTCAGAAAGGAATTCGTTTTATGATTCTTCCTTATAATACATATACTTAGTTGGAAAAATAAAGATTGTCATTATAAAATAGTAAATAATGCGTAGAAAACGAGAATTCTGCTAACATCAAGTATGCCAACTTTTTATAAATTATAAATTTTTTTCGAAAAGGGCTAACTAAAGATGAATAAGTAAATTGAAAAAAATAAAAAATTATTGTTTCCACAAGGGATCAGATTCTTGGAGCATTCGTCTTTGAATTTTACCCAAGACATTTTTTGGAACTTCAGGGACAAACTCGATCAAGTAAGGACATTTCCAGCTCGTCATATTTTCCCTTGTCCACTCGAGAAGTTGAGTATCCGTAATTTTTCCCTCGTAACCCGCTTTTAATTCCACCCATGCTTTAACAATCTCTCCAACTTTTCCTCGAGGATCTGGAAGTCCCGCAACAGCAGCTTCGGAAACCGCTTCGTGCTTCATAATAAGCTCTTCAACTTCTTTTGGATATACCGAATGTCCAGCTACTTTGATTAACTGTTTTT
>JAEOUI010000386.1 GCA_016839425.1 Promethearchaeota archaeon | reverse complement strand
TATTGCAATGTCAGTAACCTAAAATATATATTAATTATTTTTTCCTCTTCTATTATTTTTGTTTTAAAAATTCTTAGTATCAGTCAATTTAAAATAAAAGAGATCATATATCATCAATATGAGCAATAATAATTCGAACGATCAACAGAAAAGTCCAAAAGAAAATTTATTTCAAAAAGGATGGAAAGACTTTACTTCGGGACTACAAGAGGGTTTGAAAAAATTCCAAACCTCCGTGGAGCAACAAGCTCAAAAAAATAAGGAACAATGGGATAATAATAAGGAGAAAGCCAACAAGTTTTTTGAAGACGCAAAAAAAAAATGGGACGAGAAATTGGAAAAAGCTGTGAATGACATAAAGGATTACGGAGAGGCATCAATGGAGCAAATGGAAACTCAAAAAAAGAAAATACAACAAGATTTTGATCAATGGCAGCTTAAAACCAAAGAAGACTTTTCGAAAGGAATGAAAACCCTTGAACGTGGATTTTTCAAGTATTACATTATCGGACTCTTGCTAATTTTGCCAGTAGTAATCATTATCGTTGTCGTTTTGGCAGTCGTGAACAAACTATTTTAAGAACTTCAAGTATATATATGACCTAACAAAATGAGAAGCTTTCCTTCGAATATCAAAACAATAGTTATTAAGGTCAGTACCCAACTTATCACGGACGGAAAGGCTGAGATTTACGAAGATAAAATAGCTAAATTAGTTAAGGAACTCTCTGAATTAATACTCGAAGGTCGTTCAGTAGTGATCGTGAGTAGTGGGGCAATAGGGTGTGGTTTAGCACAATTAGGTTTAATTAATCGTCCTAAGGAATTTAAAAAGCTCCAGGCGCTTGCAGCAGTAGGGCAAATCGCCTTGATGAGCAGGTATCAAAACGAATTTAATAAATATGGTTTGAACATAGGGCAAATATTACTTACAGCAGATGATACTAAAGACGCAACGAGAAGATCAAATGTGAGGAATACTCTCGAAGTACTACTTGAAAAAAAAATTGTTCCTATCATCAACGAAAACGATTCTGTTGCAATTGAAGAACTTCGCCACGGGGATAACGACACTCTTTCGGCCTTAGTTGCGACACTACTGTATGTAGACTTGTTAATAATCCTTACGGATGTTAATGGTTTATATGATAAAAATCCAAAAAAACATCCTGACGCAAATCTGATAACTAATGTAAAAGACATAGGCGAAAATATTGAAAAAGTAGTTGATGACATTGACGGGGGAATTACTTTTGGAGGAATGAAAAGTAAAATCAACGCAATAAAGAAACTGACGAATATCGGCATTCCAGCTATCATTACATCCTTTGAAGAAGCATCAATTCTTAAAAAAATATTAGCTGGAGAAGAGAAAGGCACATTTTTTAGCGCTCAAAAGTAATTTATATAAATAAAATCGAGATCGTTGTTTATAATAGATTTTAATATTTTTGATTAATATAAAAATTGCGATATTTTCCAAGGAGATTTTACTATAATAAATATAAGCTTCAAAACCTATAGTAATTATATTGATCAAAAAAAACTCGCTTTCTATAGTAGGTCGTACCAATGATTTCGTTCCATCTTCCATGGGTTCCTGAACTAAAGTATTGTGAAAACAAGTTACCCAGCCCAATTGATGTTGAAAAAGCAATGGAATTCGTTCAAAGCAACATCACAAGCGGTAGCATGTACGATTCTAACGAGACAGTATTTTGGACAGTTCTTTTACTCTCTCAAATGGATAAATTGGATTTAATTACTAATAAAAATCTCGTCAAGAAATATATCTTAGATTTAAAACATCCTTTGGGAGGTCATCGAGCGTCAATCTCTTCAGATCAAGCAGATATTTACAGCACATTTTATTGCATAGGAACGCTCAAACTTCTTGGGTTTGACGATTTTATTGAACAAAAAGACATTATTTATATTCTTAAATCGCAGAAAATAGAGTCAAAAGAAGATGGAGGTTTTATTCATTGCACATCTAGCCAATGTCCAATAGATTGTCAAACTAATTCTTCAGTTAAAGCTACTTTTTACGCTCTTTCCACATTATACTTGTTAAATAGCGTGAAAAAGATTAATAAGCAAAAAATTACATCATTCTTGAAGAAATTTAAGCCTACAAGTGATATAGAATCTTTTTATCACCTATTCTGTTTGATAATGCTCGAAGATATTGAAGGAATTAATTTTGATAAAAAAATTCAAAAATGGAAAATTTTTAAACTTGGACTTAAAATTAGCGACGAATATCCTTCTGTCGAGTATTTATATTGGGCAAGCGTGTTATTAGGATTAATTGGTAAGTTAAAAGGAATTGATTTTAGAGACTTAATTCATTTTTTAAAAACCATGCAAAAAGATAAGGGCGGTTTTATCAATCAATACACGAGTATAAGCGTAAACGAACAAGATCTAGTAAGTACGAGTAAGGCAATGCTATTGACTTATTTTATTTGGAATGAAATAATTGATATGATTGAGACCGAAATCGTGCTTTCAACTAGAGAAAAAGCAAATATTTATTTTTTTCCAATCAGCAAGAATTATTTAGTGAGACCAGAACTCGTTAAAGATGTCGCAAAATCGCTAATTTCAAATAAATGGTTAGACGGTACGATATTAGATAAGGAATTACTCTACGATAAATATCTCAATTTCCAAAATGTAATTCCAAGGGAAATAATTACCAAGTTAATGGAATTTATTGTTAAAAATCCAAAGAGCCAGCAAATAGATTTAAACGAATTTAGCAAGCAATTTTCGTTTTCTAACGCTTTAGAACGCGTAAAATTGGTTATAAACGACCTATTAATAAACAATTTTTTGATGGGAAATATTAAATCCTCAAGAAAGAAAAGTTTATTCGAAAATTTCGCGATTTTAAAAGAATACATGCACCTTGAAACCCCCGTTCTTAATCGAGAGATTATTGCAGAAAAGATCCGCATGAAAGACATTTTATTACAATTAGCAACATTCCAGCGTCATTCCATAGAATATATTGAATTTCAAGCAAATCAAGCTCGATTATTAATTGATTCAGAAAAAATTTTTGAGTCAAAAGAGAAAGTAAACGAAATGGGAGAATATATTGGAATAAGAACGCGAAAAATAGATAGTCTTATCTATCAAGTAAGAGCTAATCATCGTTTTGTCAATTCAAACTTCCTGATTTCGAATTTGGAATTAGATTGGGAAGTAGACAAGAAAATCATACAAGGAACCCTAAAAAGGGAAATCAGAGAATTAGTCGAAGAAATAAAGGAAAGAGAAGATTATATAGCAGAAAGAGCAAAGAAAAGCAAGGAATTCTCCTCAATCGACCAATTGGAAAATCACAAGGAACAAGTGGTTGAAAAGCTTCAATTCCTCCTTGAGTTGACGCAGAAAAAGGCTTCTGAAAAATTAGCACATACTCTAACGGAATTTATTAAAAAAGCTAATTTGGATATGACTTCTAAGATTTCGGTCATTACTCCTACATTGAAATTTGATACATATAAAAAAAGACTAGATGAAGTCAGGAAATCGTGGAATGACACAAAAATAGAATCAGAAAATTATTTAAATTCATACGAGCAAGTAATAAGAAATAGAAAGGAAGTAAAAAAATACATAACTAGCAAGGTCTTAAAGCTCCAACATTTTTTTGACGAAAATAGCATCCAGATAATCGGTTTGATCAATAATAACGAGTTAAAAGAAAGTTCACATTTTTTAAACGAGAGTAATGATAATTTTAATAGCTTAATTCAAGTTGAAAACGAGGCGTTTTTCCAACTCCTTTCAGGAATTGAACAAAGAATTGATATTTTTTCAAATTATTCTACGGACTTAAAACTTAATTGGAACGAGAGGATCCAGGAAGAAGAAAATAAATGGAAGAGAATATCAGAAGATTTAGGTAATAGAATATATTCAGGATTGGAAATAGTTCGAAAGGAAGAGCTTTTTAAAAAATTAGACGATTACGAGGGAGATTTGAAATGGCTTATGGAAAACCTAAAATTAACAACCGAAGCATTAATAAAAGTCAAGAACTTTAACGACGCTGAAACAAAGAGAAAAGACATGCAAATCGAAATCAATCAAAAACTCAAACTGTACGACAAGGATTTTAAAAATTTCATACAAGAATCTATTGAGCAATTTAATGGAATTAGCGAAATTGAAAAAGAATTAATTAGTCATTGGGACAACGAAAAGGACAAAATCGTTGCGGAATTGGACGAAATAGAGCAACTTTTAGCAAGAGAATTAGATACGACTGGATCAACGGAAAAAAAGGCAGAATTAAATGGTTTAGTTAATTCAGGAAAAACAGAAATTGAAAAGAAGATAACTCAACTGGAAGCCAATTATAGCGAAGTATTAAAATTTAAAAGAAATATCAGCGATTTTGAGCTTAAATTCAATTCTGAAGTCGCACATATAAAAAACCTGGTCAAAAGTTTGGACGAAACTATCAAAGATTTTGTCAAGTTAGAGTCAAGAAATTATAAATCATTTAAAAATTCTGTTGAAAAAGAATTAGACCTTTGGAAAACCTCTAAATCATCAATTGAAGCATCTGTTGATTCAATTTTTGACAAAATAAGCGAAGTCTTTTTCATTAAAAAGGTGGAATATTATGTTAACGCTTTTAAGGGAAAACGTATTGACTTGCATTCCTTAAGCGAAATGATGAAAGTAAAACCCAAGCAATTAAAACTCAAGCTTATCGATTTGATTTCAAACGCGCGTTTAATAGGTGAACTTGATTCGAAAAATAATACTTTAAGACTGATGGGACAACTCGAAGAATTACCGACAATCAAAAAAAACACTATGAAAGACAAGATTATCAAGGAAAAAGATCCTATCAAAAAGGAAATATTAGGCTTGAGATACATTATCGTCATTCATAACCAAGTAGGGGCAACTATATACAATAGGAAATTAGGAGATTGGCAAGTAGATTCCGATCTGATTGGTGGCTTTTTAACGGCAATCCAAGATTTCAGCCTCGAAATAAAAAAAAAGAGAATCCCTATAGAAAAAATGGCATACCAAGAATTTGAAATCATGCTCGAACAAGGTGAGAACATTCTGGTCGCTTTATTCATTGACGGAAAGGGTTCCGAATGGATTAGGGAAAAGCAAAAAATCTTCGTGAACAAGTTTGAAAAATATTATAAGTCTAATTTAAAAGACTGGAGAGGGGAACTTACATCCTTCAGTAACGCAGGATATTTGGTCGATGAGGTCTTCGAACTTTATCGCGTTTGAAGGCTTTTCGAAAATAATTATAAATATCGTATTTGGATCTCTATATCAGTATTATCGAATATGCTTTCAATCATTTGTTTTATTTTTGTCCAATCTCCTCCGTCAAGCCCACTTGCAATCCTTGGCATTGCTAAACACAGTTCGTTATTCTTTACCATTTGATTTTTCATATCATTCAAGCAACCAGATAGTTGAAAATAATATTGCTCCTCGTACTGCCCTTTTGCTTTTTGCCAATAATGATGTTTTGAAATCAAATTATAGATGATGTGACCTTTTTCTTCGAAACGTATGGCCCTTCCAACTTTTAATTGGGTAATAATAATACTTGCCATAGTTGGGTATTCATTGCGAAATATTTTTGCAATGCCCTTGTTCATTGCTTTTGTAGCGGTAACGTCTTCTGATATACAATGTGCTAGAACCCATTTTCCTCTATCTATTTGGAATAAATCGCCTCTATATTCAAAAAGATTCATAATTTATAAAACACTTAATTATGGAAAAAAATTAGCAAAGATGATTTAATTAACTCGAGGCCGTATGCCCTGCTTATTAATATGAGAGCGCTTTAAGTTCATGTCCTTATTCGTAGGAATTTGAAGACTACAGTGATCCCTTTTGACCTTGTTTTCCTTCCATTGTTTTACGAGTTCTTGTTCTAAATCTTTGTCAACCATGATTCACATTTATTTAAGCTATAATTTAAGTCTTATTAAAAAAACTACATGAGATTATAGAGTAGGGGGAAAAAATACAATATTAAATATCATATAAAATCCAAAAAAAATCATAAATCCTGCACAGATAATAAGCACCCACTTATAAACTCGTGGGTTAAGGGACTTCCCCCCTAAGTATGTAAAGGCAGATAAAGGAACATAAAACACGAGATCTCCTAGTTCGTGACCTAAATAAAATAATAATAAACCAATTGGATTAGCAAAACTGATATTAAAATTGATCATAAATCCTAATCCAATCACAGCCCACCAGAAGGTCCAAAATGGATTCGATAAACTTACAATAATCCCTCCTAAAAAACTATTACCCTGAAACCCTTTTACTTCTTCACCAGTTTGTAAAAAATTGATTTCGTAATTTTTAGATCGAATGCCTTGTATTGTCATTGCACCAAATAAAATGAGAACTGCGCCTCCAACAATCCCGATAATCAATAATACTATCGGATTTTGGAAAAAAACTTGAGCACCTAATAACAATAATATTAAAAGAATAAATTCCAAGCTTGCATGTCCAAGCGTTATAAAAATGCCCGATAGATAGCCTTTTTTTTCCCTTAAGGATTTGTAGATCGTAAATGTCATTACTGGACCAGGAGATAACGCTCCCGTTAAAGCAACCAAAAAAGAAAAAAGAAATATTTCAAACATAAAATTATAGCCTTAAACTGATCACTCTCGAATTTGGCCGTTTCCATAAATTATATATTTCGTGGATGTAAGTTGTTTCACGCCCATTGGTCCCCTTGCATGAAGCTTTTGCGTTGAGATTCCAATTTCTGCTCCCAAACCGAAAACACCCCCATCTGTTAAACGAGTTGCGGCATTCACATAAACTGCTGCAGCATCAACTCTATCTAAAAACTTTCTTGCATCGGAGTAATTTTTAGTTATGATGGATTCCGTATGCTTTGAATCATATTTAGTAATAACTTGTATGGCTTCATCTATATTTTTAACAACGCGCACACAAATTTTTAACGATAAGTATTCTGCACCCCAATCATCTTCAGTTGCTGGTAATACATCTTTTACTTTTTTTTGAGTCTGTTCGCATCCTCTGACCTCAACACCATTATCTCTCAACGAATTTATTATTCTTTCCAAGAAAGATTCCTTCAAGCGTTCGTGCACGAGAAGCTTATCCAAAGCGTTACAAACCGCAGGATAAGAGCATTTTGAATTTATAATAATTTTTTCTGCCATATCTAAATCTGCATCGTGATTCACGAATAAACTCACGATACCTATTCCAGTTTCAATGGTTGGAACTAACGAATTTTGCACGACTCTTTGGATGAGAGAAGAGCCACCTCTTGGAATTATAACATCGATATAATCTTTTAACCGAAGCATTTCACCTACATATGCCCTATCAGATTTTCGGACGATTTGAACACAATTCTCGGGTAAGCCCTCTTGAATTGCCGCTTCGTGGAGTATATCAGAAATGGCGATATTTGAATTAATAGCCTCCCTTCCTCCTCTTAAAATAATGGCGTTTCCTGCTTTTAAAGCTAGACTGGCGCTTTCTGCTGTCACATTAGGCCTAGATTCGTAAATTATTCCAATTACGCCTAAAGGCACTCTTATGAGACCTATGTCCATTCCATTCGGTCTTCTCCACATTGATATCACTTCATTAATGGGATCGGGCAACATAGCGACATCTCTTAGTCCTTCGGCGATTTTTCTTATTTTTTCAGCATTTAAGACGAGTCTATCAATTTTTGCTTGTTCAAGACCGTTTTCGCGAGCGTTTTGAAGATCTTTTTCGTTAGCTTCAATAATCATATCCGCTTTTTTCTCTAATTCATTGGCCATTCTTAGTAAGGCTTTATCCTTAATCGATGAAGATATATTTTTTAATTCAAAGGCCGCTTCTTTAGCGCGTTCACCAATAATTTTCATTTCATTTTCAATCGACATTTCAATTCCAACTTAATATGTTTCTATTATTACTTTACTATTTAGCATAAATACCGATTAAAATTTATTTTTTCTGTATTAAAAGCGAGTTAAATAGATGGGATTTTTTTTTGAAAATAATAGTATATGATAATTATTGAAGTAATACATGCATATCACATCCTTAATTTAGGTATTAATTTTTTTTTTTGATCATACCCCATATTGGTAATCAAGTGTCAATCATGGAATATAATAGGTACGAATCGAGAGCGCTCATGCACCAACTATTGACCATATGTCCAAAATGTAATAAACACATATATGGAAAAGACCTCAATCTCGGTAAAATCGATAAGAACAATGTCCGACGATGGCCAATGCCATATGTTTATTGTCACGAGGACAATAAAGGCATCATACACGCTCTCACGCTATATTTAGACGCTTCGTTCATTGTTCGCGCAAGGGAAGTCTCGGAACACGTAACAATTCAAGAAAGATTCGAATGAAATAATTTCTAATTTAGGAGGTGTAAAAATGCTTAAACAGATTGAGGATAGGATTGAAGGCTTGGAAAAAGCAGCAAACATATTAGAAGATCATTTGAACAAGTTTGGTGAGAAGATGGATCATAAACCTCGCGAATTTATTGCCGAACAAATTAAATATTTTAAAAGAGAAATCCAAATACGTAGAGATTTTCCAATTTTTTAATTTTTATGTTTTAAAAAGTAGTAATTATTTCCCCAGAACATGTTATTTTTAAAAAAAAATAATTATTTAATTACCTAATTCTTGCTATTGAAAAGTAATTAAGTCTGTGACCAGGATATTCTGGCGTATCATATATTTCATTGTTATCACAAGCCCAATAGCCTATCCTGATCTGATCTCCCGCAGAACATTCTAAAATATCTGAAACCGACACGGAAAATACATTTGTAGTTAACGAAGATGTACTCGATCGCTCGACATATTCTTCTCCGTTTACATACACGACTATCGTATAAATGTCTCCAGAATCTGCCTTAATAGCGTATTGAGCGCAAACTTGGTAATATCCCGCTACAGGAACTCTATAAATATCAGTTTCGAGATCGAATGCGTTGTGACTATCGAATGATATTTGATTAAAATTGAAATATTCGTAATCAGATTGTATCAAATTGTATGTCTCTCCTTCGTAATACACTCGCGCAACTGGATTATTTTCAGGAGGAGGATTATTAAAAAAAAGAATGTATCCGCCTAAAGATAACCCTGCTATTCCTATAATCAGCGCAATTATGGCTACCGCATTTGCGCTCGATCTATTTGCCACTTCTAATCATCACCATTAGTAAATATTCTTATTAACATTACCTTAGATGTTAATTGTTTATCATTTAAAATCATCTGGTGTAAAATTGAGATATGCAAGAATTGCAAAGCCTTGATCTTTAAATATTGTTATGAAAAATTTAAAATCAAGAAAATTGAAGGAGTTTTTTCTTAACCCATTACCCTATTAATAGTTATATTCTAAACAAAAGATTTTAATTCTTATTAAAGAAACCAATATTTTTGATTATATATGACTATTCTCTTCTTCTTGTACATCATAAATATTTGAATTCGGATCTAAAAACACATTTTGACAGGTTGGACAAGCGTTATGTTTTGCAAGCCACGATGCAACGCAGAGATAATGATAGGCACTTTCGCAAAATGGACATTTAATTAGGTTTTCTTTACCAAACTTTATCATCTGATGGCATACGGCGCATTTTACATTTGAATCCGTGATGCCTTCTCGTAATTTCACGCGAGTTCCAAGAATCTCTTCTATTTTTGAAATTTCTTCCTTACAAATCTCAATGGTATTTTTGTTCTTTGCGATTCTGGCCTTCAGTTCAGTCATTCGGTCGTTAAGCTCTTCGTCAGTCATTTTATCTGCAATCAGGCTTGAAAGAGAAAGGTTGAGTGGTAGTTCTTCTGAAAGATTATCTTTATCCGTTATATCCGCAATACTATCAAAAAAGGATTCTTCCTCGTCAATGATTTCTTTGAAATTTTTAAAAATTTTTGTAAGCATAAGGGAAAGCAAGAAATTTAACTGATTTTTCTTCTTGTTATAATTATCTTCCCATCGCTTTATAATCTGATGAATATCAAGGTCCTTATTTTTTATAGAATCTAGCTTCGAATGAATCTCCGCTTTGAGTTGATGAATGTTATCTTTACACTGGTTTAATATTTTTTTCATTTTTTTAATTTGGGGAAACTCTTCCCGAATTAATAACGCCGTTTCATCTTCGTATTCGCTAATGTATTCGTTTAATTTTTTTATTCGCTCAGATACAAACGAGTTGATGTTATCTCTTAAACGTTCCTTTTTTATAGTTTTTAAGTAATATTCATATTCACTTTTTCTTCTTTCTAAATCTGAAACCAAGTTCGAAAGAATTTTTTTAAGCGATTCTGTTATTTTATTATACGGAGAAAGTAAAATTTCTAATATCTCGACCTTGCTTTCTACGGAATTAATGATAGAAATAAAAATATCAATTTTTGCAGAATAATTCTGCACAATATTGTTAAACTCTCCTAAATCGTCCACATCGTTTATGACATCTTGATATTTTTTTTCAAGTCCAGTACAATAGTATGATACAAGCTGAGGCAAGAAAGTGCTTAATTTTCTTTCTAAAAAGGGTTTCAGAGCTGGAAATTGTTGATCTTCGCCAAGCGGATGAATTTTGTCAATATCAATGGTTTCTTCTATGATCACATTTAATTTTTCCTTGACGACTTTGGAAAAAATCGGAACGACTAAATCTTTAAGAGCTTGTGTAATTTCCTTTTTTTCGTGAACATTTATAAACTCGTCTTCAAATTCTTGAATTATATCGAGTTCTCGCAAGAAGTAAATGAAATTGGAATATAAATCTTTAAGCTCTTTTGGCTTAGTATCAAGAAAATTAGCAAGGTCAGTAAATCGAATGGTTTGAACGACGCCCTTCTTTTTCTTTTTATTGTCTGTTTTACAAAGCGAATCGAAATAATTTTTAAGATCATTAATCTCTTCCCAGGCGTTTAAGAGCTCGGGAATATCAGTAAGCGATAAACTATTGTCTTTTATTTGATTAATATCAATCCAAAGTTGAATATCATTAGGAGATAGTGCTTGCTCGAATTTTTTAAGGTTTTCGAGATCTAAGATTATTTCCTTGCATTTTTCAAATAAGATTTGACTTGGTTTTATTAATTCCTCGATAAAAGAATTATCTTTCAAGAATCTTTTAACATTTCGAGAGTTTTGATTAAGATTAGAAAGACTTCTTGATATAAGATCGATTTGATTCTTCAGTTGAACCACGAGGGTTGTTAAAGGAAGATCATAATTTTTTCGTTTTAAGTATTGAGCAAGTTCATCCGCATAATAGACATAGCGCGTAAACCTTTCGATTAATTGTTGATTAATAAGGTTTTGTCCAACAAAATCTATTATCTCTTGTTTATCAACGCTTTTTTCTCGGAGTTCAGTAAGTTTTTGTTTAATTTCAAGTATTTTTTCTTTTGAAAAGCTGGCAATCTGCCATTTTTCGTTGGATGAAAAATAATTAGAGAGATTCAAATTTAATTACCTGGATGTGTGAATGAAAGTAACTAAAGTAAAAGTACATAAAATAAATTCTTTTGGGAAAAATATAAGGCATATAATATTGAGATTATTCTCCGAGTTCTTTAATTTCAACAAATTTTTCCTTGGCTCCTGAGGCCGTAATCGTTAGAATATCAATTCCATTACCTGACATTGCATCTCTCTTGATTGAGTTTCGAACGGTCTTTTCAACTAATTTTTCTCCTTGAGCCACGGTCATATCAGGCTTGTATTCTGCTTCTAAAATGCCGATTGATAATAGCATACTCGTACCGGTTGTGCCATAATCGTCGGGAATTAATGACCCAATTGCGTCAAGGGTATATAACTTTGGACCATCATCGTCCATTCCTGCAATGACGAGATTAGTGTAAAGGGGGTACATCTTTCTTGAATATAGAAAATTAGAAACCATTTTTCCCATACTTTTTGTTGTTATTTTATCTCCAGCCTCGAGTTCATACAAGTTTGCTTGAGCCCTTAATATTTTTACAAGCATCTGATAATCACCTATTAATCCGTAGGCGGTCATACCGATGTTT
>JAEOUI010000579.1 GCA_016839425.1 Promethearchaeota archaeon | reverse complement strand
TGATCCTCCAAGACCAGAAGTAAAGGATGCGATTGTAAGATCCAGAAACGCTGGAATCGATGTTATAATGATAACGGGAGATCAATCCACCACAGCTAAAGCCATCGGGAAGGAGTTAGAAATCATAAAATCTGATGATGAAAAAATCATAGTCGGGCAAGATATTGATAATCTCCAAGATGAAGAACTCATTGGATGCAATCTCTTTGCTAGAGTTGCCCCAGAACACAAACTAAGAATTGTAAACGTTCTTCAAGAAAGAAATGAAGTCGTAGCAATGACGGGAGATGGTGTAAATGATGCTCCGGCTTTAAAAAAGGCAGATACAGGAATTGCTATGGGCATTACAGGCACTGATGTATCAAAAGAAGCCTCAGCAATGATATTAGCGGACGATAATTTTGCTTCCATTGTAAATGCCGTTGAAGAGGGAAGAGGGATCTATGATAATATGAAAAAATTCATAGAATTTTTAATCTCGTGTAATATTGCGGAAATCATGCTAATTTTTATAGGTATCGTGATTGGATTGCCATTGCCTTTAATAGCAATTCAGATATTATGGATAAATCTCATGACAGATGGATTACCTGCTTTAGCACTCTCTGTAGATCCTTACGAAGAAGATATAATGGAAAGAGAACCCCGAGATCCTAATGAAAACATTATTACACGCAGATTTTTTATCTCAATATTAGCTACGGCTATTGTTATTTCCGTAATTTGTATATCCTTATACGTTTTAGCGTTGGAAATATATGCGCCAAACTGGGCATCATTAGATAAATATGCTCCTGAATTAGCACTGCCAAGAACATATGTCTTTTTTGCTATAATCATGTGTGAAATGTTCAACGTTTATAATTTTCGTTCGGAAACCCACACCATATTTCAGAAGGGAATATTCAATAATCTTTGGCTAATTGGCTCAGTCATTCTTAGTGTTTCATTGAATTTATTTCTAGTATACGTCCCATTCTTGGCAAGTTTATTCAAGTTAGCTCCGTTGCAATGGTATGATTGGTTCATTATTGTACCATTATCTTTTTTGACCGTTGTTGTGGAGGAAATTATCAAATATTTCTATAGAAATAAAACCGTTCCCAAATAACAAATAAAAAACATTTTTTAAATTCTCTATTTTTTATTTCCTTATTCAAAGAAGGTTAATTTGTTCTATTTGATAATATGAAATTTAAGAATAATGATTCAGAATATACATATCAATGTGTTATGTGTGGAAATTGTTGCCGAATGGGATGGTATATACCAATTACAAGACAGGATCTTGATCTATGGAATAAAAAGGGCAAATTAGAGTATCATTCCAAAATTCAGGTGGATCCTCGAGCAATATCCATAGTCGGAATAAATGAAGGTTTTGGAGGATATAGTCGGGAATGGGACGGAGATTTTATGGAAAGAGTCATATAAGATATGAGTTCTGTTAATAGACTTAAAGATAATTATAAAGCTGAAGAAGTTTATAATTTTGTATTGGAAAACCATGATTATGTTGGAGAGGGTAAATATCGTTATCATGCATTGCTAGGCTTTATTTACAAATATCCCGCAGAATATAATTGGACTTGGCCCATCTTTATTCCAAAATCTCTTGAAGTAGTATATAAGGGCATGGATGTTGGTCTGGATTATATTATCATATCAGATTTAAAAAACCAATGTGAATTCTTGGAAGATAATTCATGTTCAATACATTCTATAAAACCAAATATATGCAGAATTTTCCCCTTTGAAAAAATTGAAGGTGAACTAAAAATGACTCTTTTTGAAGAATTTGAGAAGATCTGCTCTGGTTTAAAAAAGTGTATCAAAAAATTATAATAAAGTAGAATTATTTATAGACATAAATGTAATAATAATTTATTAGAGTGGATTTTTATTCTCTTGTCAGAATAAAAATTCAGTCAGCAATTAACCAAAATTTTTAGTAATATGGAGGTCTAAGTTAATTTGCTGAATTTAGAAATAAATTATGAATTTTTATAATGTTTATATATCCGTAGTTATATAATAAAGACAAAAGAGAACTAAACTAAATGAAGGAAAATCTGGTTCTAAGTGAGAAGCATTTTAGGTTTTTTGATATCGTCAATATGGGAATTCTAATAATTCAAGATGATAAAATCAAATATAGCAATCAAAAATTATTGGATTTCTTAGGTTATGAAAAAGAGCAATTAATTAACGAAGAGTATTCACAATTTTTGGATAGTATTCATCCAGAAGATAAACCCTTTATTTTTGAATTAATTAACAAGCACCTTGCTGAAGAATCGGCAGCTGGTTTTAATTTTGAATTTCGAGTTATAAATAACAAGGAACAAGAACGATATTTAGAAATACACCCTTCCAACTTTAGATACAAAGAAAAACCAGCAATAATTCTATTTGTACTGGATAAGACGCAACAGAAGAATAGTGAAAAAGAATTACAATATTACAAGATGGCAGTTGATAATTCAGATGATATAATCATAATAATAAATAAAAATTATGAACTTCTTTTCGCTGGAGGTCATTTAAAAAGACACAAACCAGTTGGGAGTCAAGATCTCGTAGGTCATAGAATTGAAGAATTAATAGAAAATATAAGTGATTTGAATCAAATAAAATCTTTTTTTGATAGATGTTTTTCAGGAGAAACATTTACTGAACTGCTTAAACGCCATTATCCTAATGAAGGAGAGATTGTTTATTTAAATCATTACTATCCAATTAGAGGAGATAATGATGTCGTTGAGTTTGTTTTAGTAATAGCTCGTGATATAACTAAGGAGAAAAAGACCCGGGAAAGATTACAAGAAGTCGAACGTGAATTTCAAAATCAAATAGAATCTTCTCCATTCAGCATTCTAATGCTAGATCAAGAGGCAGAGATTATTGATTCAAACGCCAAGTTTAGTGAGTTATTCGAGTTTTCCAAGGAAGAAATCGTAGGTACAAGCTTCTTTGCCTTGTCAGGTTTACCCCAGGATAAGCTTGACCTACTAAAGGAGAGATTCTTAGGCTATATTAGTGGAAATAAATTAAGTCCAATGAAATATACTGCATATACTAAAAGTGGTAAACCAGTTTATGTTGATCCTCGAGTATCAGTGTATACTATTGGAGGTAAAAGATTCATACAAATATCTATCAAGGATATCACTAAGGAACGCGAAACTAAAAGAGCCTTGAAGAAATCCCAAAGAGAATATAAGGAGGCTCTGGAGAATGCAAATTTCTTCAAGGATTTACTCGCTCATGATATTGCAAATATTTTAAATAACATTAATATTTCTGTTGAGATCATCAACATTAATAAGGATAAAGTAAAATATCCAGATAAGATGACGGATATTATAAATATGATAAGAAATCAAACAAATAAAGGCATAGATTTAATCTCGAATATACGAAAGATTGAGAAGATTAAAAATGAATCCGATAAATTATCCGAGGTTAACGTTGAAATTATCATTGAAAAGATTATCAATGAAAACACTATTTGTCAACAAGATGAAAATTCGATAATATTAAACAAAATAGAACAAGTACCATCAATTTTAGCAGGACCCTTTTTAGAAGATGCTTTAGAAAATATCATCATAAACGGTTTTCAACATAATAAATCGGAGGAAAAATTTGTTGAGATTAGTATCTATCAAAATAAATTGAGGAAGAATGATTATTTAGCCATTGATTTTGCTGATAATGGAGTTGGAATTCCAGATTCAGAAAAAGAAATCATTTTCAAAAGAGGAAAAAAGAAGAATAAAAACCGCACGAGGGGAATGGGTTTAGGATTAACCTTGGTAAAATCCATCATAGAGGCGTGTAATGGAAAAATAAGTGTTAAAAATAGAATTAGGAATGATTATGGGCAAGGAAGTATCTTTTCCGTATTGTTTCCTTTGAATGTAAAATAGCACTTAACCTAAAAAAGCAAAATCTATGTTATGAAAACTCTTATT
>JAEOUI010000385.1 GCA_016839425.1 Promethearchaeota archaeon | reverse complement strand
TCTGCACCTGAAGCAACTGTTTTTCGAGACTGTGGCGAGGTTTTAAGTTGTACACAATTCCGATTAAAAGCTCGTGAAATTGTACCTGGAGATATCATCTTCTTAGAAGCAGGAGATAAGGTTCCAGCAGATTCCCGCCTTTTTGAGGTAGCAAACCTTCAAACTGACGAATCAATACTGACTGGAGAATCCCTACCTGTTCGAAAGGCTGTCGAACCGATGCCAAAAGCTTCCTCATTGGGAGATCGAAAGAATATAGTGTATGCCGGGACCAATATTTGGGGTGGTCGAGGAAAAGCAATTGTTTACGGAACGGGTATGCAAACAGACATGGGAAAAATTGCTCAATTAATTAGTGAAACTAAAGAAACAAAATCTCCGCTTGAAAAACGTGTATCAAGTCTTAGCAAGCGTTTAGGTGTTTTAGCATTAATTGTAAGTATCGTAACTTTTTTGGTGGGAGCTCTAAGAGGATTTTTTCTATTAGAAATGCTGGTATTTTCTACTGCGACGTTAGTTTCATCTATTCCTTCGGGACTTCCTGCTATCATAACGATAACTCTGGCAATCGGAGTCTCGCGGATGGCTAAGCGAAATGCAATTATTCGTAAACTAAAAGCAATTGATTCGTTGGGTGCAGTGACTTCTATAGTTAGCGACAAGACAGGTACATTAACTCAAAATCAAATGACTGTACGTAGGATTTATATAGAAGGTCTCGATATTGAAGTTTCTGGAGTAGGTTATGAGCCAAAAGGTTCGTTTATTCTAAATAATATGCAAATTTCCCCTAATGATTATCCCACGTTAGTCTCGTTATTGAAAGCTGCCGCCTTATGTAATGATAGTATTTTAAGAATGTATGAGACCGAAGATAATGAATATAAATGGGAAATTGTTGGAGATCCTACTGAAGGTGCTTTAATTGTAACGCTTATAAAAGCTGGATTTAATAAACAAGATTTAGAAATCAAATGTCCTCGGATGGATGAAATACCGTTTGAATCAAAAAATCGTTATATGCTTACACTCCATAAAAATAGATCAAAAACAGTTATTTATTTGAAAGGTGCTCCTGAAGTGGTATTAACTGCTTGTTCAAAGGAGTTTTATAAAACTGATAACGAAAAATTAACTGAAATTGATAGAAAACGTTTACAAAACCAAGCAAATTTATTAGCATCTAAAGGATATCGTGTTTTAGGAGTGGCCCAGACAACTTCTCCTATGAATGATTACCAACTGCTTAAAAAAGAATTCCAAGATGGGAGGCTAAAGTTAAGCTTCTTGGGATTTTTAGGAATTATAGATCCTCCTCGGGTCGAAGTGAAAGATTCAATTAATTTGGCGAAAAAAGCTGGAATTAAAGTATTCATGGCAACTGGCGACCACAAGCTAACTGCCACAGCCATCGGAAAAGAAATTGGGATTTTAGAACTAGGTTTTAAAAGCATCAATGGGGCAGATTTGGATTTATTGGATGAAGATTCCTTAGATCAAGAGCTAGAAACAACTAGGATTTTCGCAAGAGTATCGCCGGAGCATAAATATCGCATCGTGGAATCTTTAAAACGCAATGGTGAAATTGTCGCAATGACGGGTGACGGTGCAAATGATGCACCAGCCTTAAAAAATGCTGAAGTGGGAGTTGCAATGGGCATTACTGGAACCGATGTCACAAAAGATGCTGCCTCAATGATTTTAATGGACGATAATTTTACAAGTATAGTGAATGCTGTTGAAGAAGGCCGAGTAGTTTACGAAAACATAAAGAAAGGTATTAAATTTCTCTTGACAACAAATATGGGGGAGATAATTACTATTTTGTTATCAATGTTGTTGATAGCTTCTCATGATCTCATTTTTACTCCTATCATGATTCTTTGGGTTAACTTGGTAACTGACGGTACATTGACAGTAGCTCTTGCTTCAGAACCAAAAGAAAGTGATGTTATGAAACGTCCTCCAAAAGATCCAAAAGAATCACTTCTTGATAGATCGATATTTATCAACATATTAATAACTGCTGGAATCATGGCAGCAGGCGTAATATTTATTTTTAATTTTTATGGATATGGTGCTTCAACTATTCGAAGAGAAACTCTAAGTTTTACGTTGCTAGCTATTTTACAGATATTTAATGCTATAAACAGTCGCTCTCGCAGAGAATCTATTTTTAAAATTGGTTTTCGTCAAAATATGCCGTTTATCTACGGTTTAATAGCTTCCTTCACTTTACAAACCTTAGCTGTACAATTAATTTTCTTTAATTTGATATTGGGAACAACTCCCTTACACCTGTTAGATTGGCTCGTCATCATTGGTATTGGATCAATAATTTTAATAGTTGGTGAGATTCAGAAGTTCTTTATACGGCGTAACCAAAAAAAATAATTCTCTTAAAAAAAATATTTAAGAAATATCAAAATTTGCAATGCCTTTCAACATGTATTCGGTAATCTCCTTTCCTTGCTCAATCAATAATTTCTCTATTTGTTCATCCGTGAAATCCCTTAAATCGTATCCAATAGAAACTTTTGAAACACTATTCTTTTTTAAGTTCCGTTGATATTCTTTAAGAATCTCTTCAGAAACATTACTAGCATTTATCGCTTTTATAGCCGTGTCTACACACAATTCTGCACTTATCATTCCATTTATTATCCCATGAAGTCCTGCTGCATCCCCCGCTAACATAAGACCGGGCATAATGAATTGTTTTAGCGGTTCATTAAGCGGAACTCCGTATAATCCTCCCATCTTCCGAACGATTTTGGCATTTTTTAAGCGTCTTTTCATTATTGGATGTTGTTTTTTTGCATTTTCATAATCATTATGATTGCCAAAACCGCAATAGGCATTATCCGGTGCTAAAGGTGAAAAAAAAGCGATGCGAAATATTTCATCAAAAATTTTTCCAAAAAATATTTCAATAACGCCTGGTGAAACATCTTCAATGCCTACGAACTCGTATTGGATGCCAGGCTGGTATGATTTTGGTTTTTTATTAAGTTGAGGTAAACCTGATTTAAGAGCAACGCCCATTGGAATTGATTTCGAACCATCAGCTCCGATTACGATGTCAGAATATATTTCCTCCGTTTTTCCCCTAATTTTTATGATGATTCCTTCAACAT
>JAEOUI010000384.1 GCA_016839425.1 Promethearchaeota archaeon | reverse complement strand
TTTAGAGATCGTTGCCTATCTTATAACCCATCTCAACGGCTTCCATTACTGTTGCAACCGCTCGAGCATCTCCTATTTTTTCCACTTGCATATTAGGACAAGAGTTTTTGATCTCTTCAAACAAGGAATCGTTCGATTTCACGCCCGTTGCGTAATACACGGCATCCACATCGTTGAGAATATGTTGTGATTCAGTGGCATCAGCATATATCACCTGTTCGTCTTTAATCTCGACCACATTCACGCCTGTTTTGATATCAACGCCAAGCATCGCACATTTATCCATTAAGACCCATTTGGTCGTCTTGCCCAAGTTCGCACCGCATCGGGGAAGCATTTCCAAGACCGTAACTTTCTTAGAGCCTTTTTGTATCATTTTATAAGCCTCGTCGATTCCTAAAGCTCCATATCTAGTGAGAAAATCGAACGCATCAAGACTCAGTCTGCCGTATTTTGCGAGAAAGATCGCTAGTTCAATACCTGTTGCGCCCCCACCAATGATTATATTATTCATTCCAATTGGAACATCCTCGTTTAGCGCATCGTTAGCCCAATGCACATTTTCTTTGTCGATTCCTGGAATGGGAGGTTTAATGGGAGTCGTTCCCGTGGCAACGATCGCAACATCTGGGTTAAATTTCTTCACATCGTCCACGGATATTTCTTTCTTGAGGTTGACGCGAACGCCGTACTTGGTAAACCAATAGGAATAATCTTCGATCATTCTCTTGAACTCGCTCCTGCCCGGCGGGATGTGGATCAGGTTGAGTAAACCCCCAATCTTATCATCTTTTTCAAACAAGTGTACTTCATGACCACGAATGGCAGCAACTCGAGCAACTTCCAAGCCTCCAGGACCGGAACCAATGACCATTACCTTTTTCTTTTCTGAGATGGGTTTGAGTTTCGTGCTAGCTTCTTGTCCAACTCGAGCATTTCTCAAGCATTTCACGGGCTTCATGGAGAATATGCCATCAAAACACCCCTGATTGCATGCAACGCAATGCATAATATCGTGAAGTTCTCCTTTTTTCGTTTTTTCCGGCATATAGGGATCTGATATAAGCCCCCTACCTATGCAAATAGCATCGGCCCTTCCAGCCATTAAGAGTCGTTCTGCGAGCTCGGAATTGTTGATTCTATTAGCGCAAAAAACTGGGATCGACACACTTTGCTTGATATTCTCGGCAAGATAAGTATAACAGCCTTCAGGAACATCCATTGTGAGTTGAGGGATCTTGGTTTCGTGCCAGCCTCCTGTCACGCTCATATATTCAACTCCCGCCTCTTCGAATCGTTTAGCGTAGACTGCTTGGTCCTTGTAAGAACTCGATTCCTCGCCCATAAAATCGTCTCCTGCCATCCGCATTCCAACGGTAAAATTATTGCTGACGCTCGATTTCACGGATTCGATTACTTCCGACGCAAACCTCAAACGGTTCTCGAGGTTTCCACCGTATTGATCCTTTCTTTTGTTTGTAAGGGGACTTAAAAATTGGTTGATGAGATACCCGGCAGAACCGCTAATCTCCACGCAATCGAAGCCTGCTTTTTCGGCTCTCATCGCAGCATCTCCAAACGCTTTCACTTCTCGCTTGATGTCTTCAATGGTCATCTCACGAGGAGTTGCCCTACTGAATGTGCTATAAACGGCTGACGCAGAAATGGGCGCCTCTCCCAACAACTGTGGGGGAGAATACCGTCCCGAGTGATATAATTGCGCTCCGACCTTCACATCGGATCGAGCCGAGTGAATTGCACTCGTGAATTCCATTAATTTCGGAAGGAACTTATCGTCGTCGATTCCTATCATTTGAGTGATACCCACGGCGTAAGGACTCACGTAACAGCCTCCAACGACGAGTAATCCCGCTCCGCCACGAGCTCGTTCGGCGTAAAATTCCGTTAATCGGTCCGTCACGAATCCTTTGTCTGCCATATTCAGGTGAATAGCGGGCATGACGATGCGATTCGAAAGAGTCATTTTACCGACCTTTAACGGGGAAAATAGTTTTAAGAATTTCATATTTGAATACCAACTAAATTTAGTAATAGTATAAGTTGACTTCTATAATCGAGGGTCGCACATAAAAGTTATGGGTATAATTTTAATTAGGTGCTTTGGAAAAAGTTCATCATTTTATATTCTAAAATAAAAAATGCTTTAATAGAAATATATTTCTTCAATGAATTTTATCATAAAGAAGGAAAAAGGATTTAAGAATTCCATATTTGAATAGCAACTTAATTGATTAATAAATAACCTAAGAAAATCTTATCTTATTTTGAAAACAAAATTGTGCACTAGAGTCGAAAACAATTTATGTAAATAATTGAATTATAAATATAAATAAAAATCCCATTGTGATCAAGGTCGCAATGCCTAAAATGGTCATTAATATCTCAATAATATGTCTTCCGCTCATTTTTCTCATCTGCCCTGGTTTAATTTAAATTGCGATGAATTTAAAAACCATCTCCTAAGAAGATAATATTATTCCACATTGATTAAGGTTACTAAAATCGTTCTTTATTGAATAAGGCTTAATAAAATTATTTATTAAATAGGTTTAAAGCAAATTTCTTGATGAAAAGAGCGGATTTGATTAATTAGAAGAAGTCTACGAAACTATTACCCAAGGTGATTTTTTTATCAATTTCGTCAGAAAAATAATGATTAACTACATCCACGACAAATAGCATATAATCGGAATTGATATCAACGCCGTGCTTGGTTTTTATAAACTCTGATAACTTAGCTGCGTTTATTCTTGATATTTTTTGTTCATTTGCGTATTCAATGACGCTACGGGCTAACATGTGTACTTTGAAAATCTCGTTCTTTAATATGATAACGCTGGAAGTATTATCGTCAGTCTTGAAAAATTCCTCCACAATAGCAGATTCTATTTTTGTGTTCTTAGGTTGAACGATTTTATCCTTGTCGTTTATGACTTCCAGTCTTTGAAAAATTAAATAATGCTTAAATTGCTTAGAATCTCTTGCGTATTCTTGGCGTGAGATAAAAGTAAGATTAATATCAAAATATTCTCCTAATATTTGCTTAAAAAACGCATCGTAATGGAGGTTAAGGTGCTCCTCATCAGACACAACGAGTATTTTTGATTTATAAAAAATACCCTTTAAAATACCAACGATAAACGAGGGAAGTAGGTTGATCTTGATGATATCCATGTCAAATTCAATCTCAAGCGAGATTTGAGGATCCATTTCAATGGCGGGAAGTTCTATCGAAAAATCGAAAGATACGGCATCTCTTACATTATAATTCTTATCGACATAAACCAAGAAGGAATGCTCACAGATGATATTTTTCATTATATTGATTGCTGTTATTCCACGTTCGTTTTGTTTGACTAACGAATCCTCCACTTGTATTTTGCCGTGCTTGGAGCATGTGGGACAGATAATATTTAGCGGAATATTGGACATGTTATTCGAATTTAATTTAGATGGCTTATATTGATCAATATGTTCTTCTTGTTATAAAAAAGTTAAGGCAAAGTCGCTAAGAATTGACAAGCATGTCAAAAAGTCCGAAAGCAAGTTGACAAACATTTAAATAATCTTCAAATTATATATATAAACATATCTATTTAGAATCTTTGGGGATTAATGGATGGATTTAATGAATCATCTTTTCGTAGAATTCGGAATGTTAGTAATGATCTTCGTTTTTATCTTCATTATTTATAAGACGTTAAAAAAGGATAGAACTACATTAAAAATCGTATTTAGCGGGTATTACATTATTACCGCAATAGGATTTATTGTTGAGTTTATACTAAACATATATCTGTTTAATCAAGAAGAGATAATAGTAGGAGTATTATATAAAATTTCACTTTATCTAGTTACCTATGCGTTGGTTCCTTTTTTGGTTTTTTTCATTTGTTATTTCAAGGAAGAAATGGATTCCATTCCTAAAAAGCGCTGGAGCATCCTTATTATATATGCTGTCCTTTTTCTATTGTTCTTTTTCAACCCGGGATATGCTGGTGCAAACGAAAGCTCAGGTTGGGCACCATTATTAGATCTCACCTATTATGTCATTTTTGGTATTCTTTTATCGTCAATAGTCGTTCCTATTTATTATTACATCATTAAGATTTTTGGTAAATTTGAAGATAAAATAATGAAAAGGCGTTGGTTACTTCTCATATTCGGATTTAGTGAGCTCATGTTTTCTTTTTATTATTTAGAATTCACATGCTTCCTAAATGATCCACTTTCGAGGTCACTGGCTGGAGTTTTAACATTGATACTATTGTCTAATGGGGCTTATTTAATATATTACGCTGTTATTCGTAAGTATGTGAAGTAAAGCTATATAATAAACAAAAAAAAGAATAATAGAAGTTATTATTATAATTTTTTTTTAATCTACTGTTTTTAATCGCAATTAGTATTATTTTTGTAAATTTTAGGAATTCGAATCTTAATCTGGGGAATATGAACAGGCGGGATGATAATTTGGGGTAATTTTAACTGTAAGGGTTTTTCCAAAAGTGCTATTTGTTCAAGTTCTTCTTCTTTTACTGAATGTTGGATGCTTATCATTTCTTTCTTGTTGATTTCGTCTTTTATTTTTGGTAATACAACTTGCTTAATTGATTGCTGTTTCCCAGATGAAGAATTAAGCTTGTATAATATTTCAGTTTTATCTTTTAAAATGGATGGATAGTCCTTCCAAAATTCGGAATTATTTCGATAATTTTCTATAATATTGTTTTCAAATACAATTCCCGTTTTAATATCATACATCATACCAATAACACTCACATATTTAGGTAATTGCGGTAATGATCTGAGAATTTTTACTTGCTCGTTTAAGTGTTGAAGTTCGTCCTTGAATGGCCTGAAAAAATCGATTAAATCTTTAAGAGAAATGTTCCACCTTATTTTATTTTTAATCATATCAACTCGAAGTTTAGCCATTCCACAATCGAAATGACCAAGGACGACCACATATTTTACACCGTACTCAAGTGTTGCTACTAAAACGGACCTAAGCACATCCGGCGTATGAGTATTTCCTGCGTTTCTCAAGACAAAGGCATCCCCTTGATTTAACTGAAAAATTCTAAAAACATCAATTCTTGGGTCCATACAAGTAAGAATTAGCAGGGGATATTTTGGAATATTTTCACCACTTACCAAGTTTTCTTCATTATTAAGAAGTTTTTGTTTATATCGTAGATTTCCTTCTAATAATAATTTTTTAAGGTCCATGTTGTTTCATTTTTTTATTTTTATTAGAACATTATTCAAAGCATTAATTTTTAGAAATAAAATAAAGAAAAATTTTTTTTATTTATTTGATCTTGGTAATGAGTTCCTTTAATTTCACGGAATCTCCATTTCCAAAAAATCCCTTAATTTTATCTGAGTATTCGGGTAGAAGCTGCAGGAATGGTAATATAGCTTTTGAAAGCGAATTGAATGCGTTTTCACCATCGCCCATAACAAACATCTTCTCGGGTTTGATGCTCTTGAAAATCTCAGGTAATATATTCGTTAACTGAACTGCTAGGAACCTCTCGTCAGCAGCATTCATGGATTCTACTTGCTTTAGGAATCCTTCCGCTTGAGCAATCATTTGTTGCCTGATGCTTTCGGCTTCACCTTCGGCGTGAGCAACTTTGGTTTTTAATATTTGTTGCGCTTCTGCGTCTGCCTCAATAACTTTCTTTTGACGCTCTCCGTCCGCTTCCACTTTCTTGCGCTCTCGTTCGAGTTCAGCAACGGCAATCTCTTTTTGCACGCGCTGGGTCTCAACCTCCTTGAGTACTCGTTGCTCTTCAATGCCAACTTCGTTATTAACTTCCAACTCGCGTAATCTCGATTCTCGCTCGGCGTTTGCCATGGCAATCCTTGCTTTTTTGGCCTCTGTTGCCTTTTTTGTGGCTTCCATATTTTCCTTTAATTGATGTTCCAATATGTTAACTTCTCGAATTTCTATGGATTCAATGACGATTCCCCATTCTGCAGTCAATTCGTGAAGCTCTTTACTGATTTCCTTGATAATATCTCTTCTCTCACGAATAATTTTTTCGAGTTCCATATTAGCACAGGTAGTTCTTATGATCGCTTCTGCGGCGTTTTTCAAGATCTTTTCCACATAATTATCGTTGCTTCCGGACCACGAAACGGCACTAAACGCCCTTTCGGGATCTATTACCTTCCAAATGAGCATTCCAACGATGCTGATATTTTGATATTCCTTGGAAACGACTTGTTCGTGAGCTTCCAAGATTGTTTGAATGCTCGTTGTAGGTATGACGATAAACTCGTCAATTAACGGCAGCAACCATATACTTCCTCCCAAGCCAGCGTGTTTTACCTTACCGTTTCTAAGGTGGATTACAAACTGGTTGGTCTTAAATTTTCTATACCTCGTGGCCATAAATATCAATATCAAGAAAACGATAACGATAACGGCCACGACGGCCCCGACGATGATGATTTGCACATCAGGATTTGTTTGGAACATTGTTTTTTTTAATTACCTCCTTCTTTTTTTTTGTTTTTGTCTTTTGATTTTTTTTTTATTTTCAATCATTATAATTTTCTAATTAATTTTTTATCCTCATCAACTAATAGAAAACCGTCCATTACATCGCAAATATATACTTTACTTCCTTCAGTAAATTCGAAACCAGGCCTAAGCGGTCTCACATGCATTCTTTCGAACTTTAGAGGCGTATTCGAGTAGACTTTAATAACACCACCCCTTTTATCAACTGAGAGTACGACTTCGCCTTCCTTTCCAATGAGATTCATCGTCGACGAGATTGCATAATATCGAGATTTTGCTATTCTTTTCCATCCAATTGAAATCACTTTGGACGCTAAATAGGCGGTAATCGGTGTGATTATAAACGCTAAAAACTTTATTTCCTCCATTTCTATATAAGTTGTAAGCATCCCTGTAATTCCAAAGATTAACAGACTTGTCGAAAATAATAGCATGAATGGAGCAGGTGTAGAATCGTCAAAATGACCGGTTGTATCCGAATTATCAATGTGGTCAACGTGATCTACATGGTCAACGTGATCTACATGGTCAACGTGATCTACATGGTCAACGTGATCTACATGGTCAACGTGATCTACATAGTCAACATGATCTACATGGTCAACGCTACTTGAATCGTGAGAGGACATTTCTGCCAAAACGATTGATAGAATTGACATTAAAAGTCCTCCAATAAATAATCCCAAGCAAATGCTAAAAAATATGTCATACACATTCATCTTGGTCTTCCTTTTTATACTGTGTTTTATTTGTTATATATATCCGTATATATCCTTCTATATTAAAAGATTGATCTTAATATACCTTAATAGGACAGCCTATATAAATGTTTTCATTGTTACTCGGATCCGCCAGTAAGGCGCATTTCAAGCATTTAGACCGTAATATATTTATATATATGATTCATTAAATATGAATATAATAACAAAAAAATAAATTTTTTCAACTGAACGCATAAATATGTTAAAAAATATATTTATATATACACGGATTTTTAAAACTATATATTTATAAAGAAGGATTAACATGGCAAAAAACGACGATGAATCGAATTCTGATAAAGATACTAAAGGAAAAAGCATTTATGTGAAAGTTTCTGATGAAACGAGAGCAATTATAGACAAGCATAAAGATGTGGGAAAGCTCACCATCTCTCAAATAATCGAAGACGCAATCAAGCTTTACGACGATTACAAATCTATGCCAGCGGACATTAAAGCAATCGTGGCTAACATGAAAAAAGAACACGGCGGTACGGCCATGAAACTCATTGAAAAAGCCTTATATGCATTTGCAAAACTTGAATCAAATAAACCCGAAACCAAGGACCTTTGGCTTCAAGCGCGCGACGAGATGAACATGATGCTCATAGGGAGGACCACATTCGATCAACTCATTGCAGCAGCAGCAGCTCCCGAAGAACGGTTAGATAAGCCTCAAAAGAAGAATGTAGGTTTTGATATCATTCTCTGGTATACCGAAAAACCCATAAAACACTTGGACTTGCCAGAAATGTTAGATGCAATCAAAGTAATATGGGTCATGGCTAATTGGTTCTATAAAATAGATGTTATCAAGGAAAGCGAGGATGAATATCATGTCATCTTCAAGCATCACCAAAACCGTCGTTATAGTGACTACTGGGGTAAATATTTCCAAGAATTATTGACTTCAAAAGAGCTTTCCTTTAAAGTAATTATCGAAACTCAAGAGTTCGAAGAGACCATTTCGTTGATAATAAAAAAGGCATTCGAAAAGTAAATCTTAAAATAGTGATCCTGTCTTATTTCAAGAATATATATTGATTTACTTTACAAGCATGATATATGAAGTATTTTAAGAAAGAGCAATTAGTCGAAAAAATAGGCTCTTTATCTCGATTAATCGAATTAAACACCAAAGAAGATAACGCCGTTATAATTTCGGAATACGGTGGAAGACCCTTGGGATTTTATCCTTCTCTCGAGGAAATTAGCATTTTATGGATAAATCCCAATATTCGCCAAGTGATAAAATCAGGAGATATTCCCCTCGGAGGAGATAGATACTGGATCAGTCCTGAAAGGTCTTTTTTTTACGAAAATCCACATGATTTCCAAGGATGGTCCTGCCCGAAAGGAATTGATCCGGCAAATTTTAAAGTAATAAAAGATTCGGACGAAAGTTGCACGGTCGAGAGTAAGATTCTTTTTGTCGATAAAATCTCAAAACAAGATTATGATGGAGTACTCACGAGGCAATTTTCAGTTATAAAAGAACCAATTCACACGGGTTTACAAAACATTTCATTAGAAATCGTTGATAATTGTGTAATTCACGCGGAATCTGGAAACATGAATGGATGGTCCTTGGCTCAAGTAATCACTGGTGGTCCAGAAAATCCTGGAACAGTCCTCGTTCCTACGAAAGATAATCCCAAACCTCTTGCGTACTTTAATGAAATACCTCCAGAAAGGTTGAAGATCGGAGAGAATTATTTTTCTTTTAAGATTGACGCTTCTGAAATATATAAGGTAGCAGCCAGCCCTGAAGATATAGATTTTCAAAGAAGCTCAAAAATCGGATATTTCATACAAATTCCAAATTCGGACAACCACGCTCTTTTAATAAAAATATCCGACGATGTACCTCGCAACCAGGATCAAACTCTTGACGAGGCAAAAAATCAATCATTGACACAAAGAGGCCCCGTCCAATCGTATAACGACATGTTTCAATCTGATCCTTCATCTAGTTTTGGAGAAATCGAACTACATTTCAATCCTTTTTCCTTCGAAGATAACGAATTGATAAATATTGCTAAACATCAATTAGTTGGATATGTGGGGACATTAGAGGAAATTCTTCGAACAATAGAAAAATACTTGGGAATTATCAATCCAATAACATTTTAGATTTACCTCAAAATTTATTTTTGTTTGACCATTACCAACCAATCAATGTCTATCAATTAAGTTTCAAAAAGACATATAATAGGTGATTTATATTTCTGAACAAAAATTCGACCAATTGAAAATTGAACATGTTGCAGAGGGTAATTATACGGTCATTAGCATTAATCGACCAGATCGATTGAACGCCCTCCAAACCGAGACGCTCAGGCAAATCTCAGAAGCGTTGCAACCCTTAATCGTTGATGAAAAAACGAGATGTGTAGTGCTTCGAGGCACAAAGGATTTCACCAAAAAGCCAGCCTTCTCCGCTGGAGCCGATTTAAGCGCTTTCGGAAACGAGGATTTGGACCCAAATCTCATTAGACATCATGATGAGGCAATGAATAGGCGCCATATTTATTATGACCTTATTGATAGGTTTCCAAAACCTCTCATAGCTGCTGTTGATGGATTTGCATTAGGAGGAGGATTAGAACTCGTTCTCGTTTGCGATATAATCATTGCAACAAAACGATCTTCTTTTGGATTTCCGGAAATCCAGAGAGGTATTTTTGCAGCAAATGGTGGAACTCAAAGAATGATCAATAGTATTGGCAAGTTCAAGGTCAAGGAGATGATGTTTTTTGGCGAACCCATAACCGCCCAGCAAATGTACGATTATGGCGTGGTATCTTTTCTAACCGAAGCTGACAAATTCGAGGATGTAATAAAAGAAAAAGCGACTAAATTAGGAAAATCAGCAACGAACAGCTTGTACATCATTAAGAAATGCGTTGATTATGGTTCACAAGTTCCACTTAATGTAGGATTACAATTCGAGTTATTTGGATACGGTATTAATTCTAAATCCGAAGACGTAATGGAAGGTGTCAACGCTTTTTTAGAAAAGAGAAAACCTGAATTTAAGGGTAGATAAGTAAAAACTTCGTTTATCATTTATTTCTTTTTTTTTCTTAATTCATTTTACTTCTTTTAAATCGAGAATTATTTATTTATTACTAAATTAAATCCCTCTCGAACTTATAAAAAGTCAAAAGTTTATTCTAATTCATACAAATTAAAATTATATATATTGAAACATGGAGAAAATTAAGGCAAAAGTTAAAGCATTAATATTTGAATTGAGTGAATTTAATATCGACATTTATTTAGAAAACGGAGAACATGGATTTTTTTGGCATAATGACAAACATATCATCTCGCTTATTTATCAAGATCGATTAACAAATCAGATTGACGAGTTCACAGAAATTGACTACTATCTATCAAAAGGGGGAGCTAGTTTTAAGGATTACGAGGGACATCAGAAAGTCGAAGATTTCATGATCGAGGAAATATTAGTCGAATTAGCAGGAGATAATCGCGATATAGATTTGCAAAGAATTAAAGTAGATAATTACGAAGAAATTCCTCCAATATTAAATGATTTCTTGTTCAAAACTCAAAAATACATTCACGCTTGAATCTTCAGATTGAATTTAGAAATCTAGCTTTATTATTCTTTTATTACTTTTATATCGATTTTTTTTAAATAATAAATAAAAATCCTTGCGAACATGGTAATGTTCGCTTCAAATCACGGTAACTTTTTTTCCTTGTAATGCCAAGTCCAGCTGCCTTACAAGCTCTTCAGAATATATATTTAACTCCTCCATTCCTT